>JBEKTG010000042.1:0-12808 GCA_049516275.1 Candidatus Acidiferrales bacterium | reverse complement strand
CCGCATCCGGCGCATTGATCTTGTCCCAGGTGTCCGACGGCCGGTGGTAATCCGAGTGCAGCCCCGAGAAAAAGAACAGCACCGGAATCTGCTTCGCCACAAACGACGTGTGGTCGCTCGACGCGTAGCCCCCGGCCGAATTCTCCACATGAAACGGAAATCCGCTCTCCGCCTTCGTGAGTGTTGCCGCAAACGTCGATCCTGTTCCCACGCCGCCGATGTACACCTTCTCGTCCCGGATGCGCCCGATCATATCCATGTTCAGCATCGCCACGGCTTTGCCGAGCGGACGCGTAGGCTCCTTCACCCAATCGGCCGCCGCGCGGCAGCTGGCCCTTGAGCGGCGCTAACAATCGCGCCAGCTCCAGCACGCCCGCCGTCCCCGACGCGTTGTCGTCCGCTCCTGGATGAATCTGCCCGATCTGCGCCGGCGCCAGCGAATCGTAATGCCCATAACCCAGATGATCGTAGTGCGCGCCGATGATTACGTATTCGTCCGATTTGCCGGGCAGATACGCCAGCACGTTGTTCACGGTCGCGCGCTCGGTTTCGATATGCACGTCGAGCGTCAAGTGAACGCTGTCGGGAAACGCGAACGATTCCGGCTTGGTCGACGCGTTGATCTCGTCCTGCACACCGCGAAGCGTTTTCCCCGCCGCCTCAAACCATTCCTGCGCCTCGGCGTTTTTCACCTGTACCAGCATGATCCCCGTATCTTCCGGCCCGCTGACGCTTCCAAACCGCGTCAGCAAATCCTCGCCGCCGCTGCCGGTTTTCCCCTCGGGCGCGCCATTCACGATCACCACCGCCGCTGCGCCATGATTCCGCGCATTGATGGCCTTGGTAACCAGCGTCGCGTACCGCGTCAACCCCTGGCCGCCGCTCTTCGCCGCAAATCCCGCAGGCTCGTAGCGCAGCAGCACCACGATCTTGCCCTTCGCGTCGATCCCGCTGTAATCGTCGTAGTGGAACTCGTCCGCGGACGCGCCGTACCCCGCAAACACCATCGGCGCGCTCGCTTCCCCGGACGACGAAAAGCTGAACGGCACAAAATCCTCGTTCAGCCTCAACTCCTTCTTGTCCGCGGCCACCTGCTCCACCACGCGATTATTCCCGGCCAGTTTCGCTCCGGTTATCACGCTGAACGGTTGCAGGTAACCATTCGTACCCGCTGGCTCCAGCCCGAGGCTCTTGTAGCGCTGCTCGAGCAAATCCGCTGCGCGCATAATTCCCTTCGTGTCGTCGCCGCGCCCCTCCATCGCCGGCACGGTGAGCGCCTTGATCGTGTCGAGGTAGCGCGAAGCATCGGCCGCGGCGACGGCAGGCGTCTGCGCGGGCGCGCCCGCCACGAGCGCAAGCCCCTGCACCGCCGCAAGCAAGCCCCTGCAAAAGTGCGCCAAAAATAGCCGCGTCGCGTAATTCACCCGCAAATCAAGATGTGTGGTTAGTCGCATGGGGAAGCAAGAATCGTATGTTGCCGCGAAACCCCTGTCAAATCGCCCGCCGCTTTGCGCAGACGATCCTATTCTCACTTGCGATTCAGGTTTTCGCGGGGCGCTCGATGCCTATGTGGGTGGCGCTATGCGCGAATACGCGGGCGTGCTGGATGGGAGAGGCGTCGAGCAACGCTTTCAATTCGGCTGGCGTGTAGGCGGCGTGGACCGAATCTTTGTAGAGCTTGTACATGGCGCCGGTGTAGTGGCGCCCGTGCCAGCGGACGTGGAGCGGAAAGGCGAGGCGGGTGGGGCGGCGGAGGTCGCGAAGCAGGATCGCCGAGTTGGGCTTTGCTACGCGGGCCATCTCGGCGAGGAGATTTCGCGGCTCGGCGAGATGGTGCAGTACGGAATTGCACATCACGAGATCGAAAGACGCTTCGGGGAAGGCGAGGCGGTTTCCGTCGGCGGTATGGAAGTCGACGCGGCCGGCGGTTTCTATCGTGCCCGCGAGATTTCCTTCGGCTTGGGCGATCATGTTTGCCGAGCGGTCGATCCCCACGAACTTCCAGAGCTTTAGACGATGGGCCAGCTTCAGGACAATTTGACCAGGGCCGGTGCCGATATCGAGGGCGCGACCGCGTTCCTTGCCGGCTACGAGGCGGAGGGCGTGTTCGACGAGGGTGTCGTCAATTTTATCGAGGTGGGCCTGGGCGGCCGCGGAGGAATAGGCTTCGACCTCGGCGGAGTCCTCCATCACTTCGGCTTCCGGGACGCGCGGGAGATCGAATAGGCTCATCGAGATTTCTGCCTGAATGCTGAGGCCAGACTATCGAGAAAAGCGAACTGGAGCAACGGATGTGGGGTTACGGGGCGGGCGCGAGACTGGCGGCGTGCAGCTGAGGAAACGGCATAAGCTGCGCTATGGATTCGTTGCTTGCGGGCGGCGTGGTGGAACCGGGAGGGGGCATCCAGCCCAGCGCAGAGTTGATTTTGTCGAAGAGGTCGCGAGAGGCTCCTTCTACCGTTAGGCACTGCGTGCCTACGCAGCGAAGGAACACGCCGGTGCCGTTGGCTTGGAACTGGAAGAAATTGGGACGCCGCACGAGCTGGGTGCGCGTGGGGTATTTCTTTTCGAGGGCTTCGCTGTACTGGCCGCTGAAACGGGCGGCATCTTCTACGTTGTCTAGATCGACCAGGAACACGAGGAGAATTTCCTTGGTTTTTTGATTCTCGAAGGACGCGTAGCGGTCTCCGCGCCAGGCGGCCGCCAGCTTATCGCCTCGGGGTTGATCGAGATACTGCTTCAGGACTTCGTCCAGGTTGAACTCGCCCATGACGTTTTCTTCGAGGAATTTCCAGTCCGCGGGAATCAGGCCTTTCCATTCAGGCAGCGTGACCTTTTCGGGTTTCACACCGGCTAGATAGAGATCCGGGTGCATGATCTGCTGGGTGGACACCGGCGGATTGGCGAAAAGGATATTCAAATCCGCCCAGCCGGAATGGGCCTTCAGGAACTGCTGCGAAAAAGTGGTGCCCGCTAGATAAGGGAAAAGGAGGTCGTCGCGGATGTAAGGCGGAGCCTTCGAAAGGTGCGGATCCTTGCTCATTTCGTCTACGGCGCCGGAGCGGAGAAGAAGGGTGACATCCGGGAGATCGCGCACGCCGATTTTCTGCTCGCGGAGCGAATAGTCGACCATGGCGGCCATGGCGCTGCCTTCGCTGACGGATTCGCGGGCAAGCTCGGCATCGTCGTTGGGGCGCGCGGATTTGATCCACGGATCGATGTGGTAGGACTGATCCTCGAGCGCGTGCGTCAATTCGTGGGCCATCACGGAACGCTGCTCATCGGGAGGGATCCAGTCCGCGATATAGAATTCCTTGGCTTTGGGATCGTAGAGGCCGGCGATCTGGTCGGTGAGAACGTCGAGCATGAACGAATCCAGCGGAAAGCCTTTCGGGATGAGCCCGAAGGCCTCGATGGTTTTCGCATCGGCATCGCGCTTGTCTTCGTCCTTGTCTTCTTTTTCTTCCTGGACGAGGTATTCGCGGATCTGCTGCTTGGAGCGGAGGCTCTTCTTGAGCGGCTCTTTAATGGGAAGGTCAAGCAGCTGGCTCATCTGCGCCAGAACTTCGTCGGCCGCGCGGAGGAACTCCGGGCTGGAACCGGTGGGTGCCTGGGACGAAGGCGAAGAGGGCGTGGACGGAGCGATCGCTTTGCTTGGCGGCCTCGCTTGCCGAGCTCCCACGCCGAATCCCAGCAAAATCAGTACAAGCAGGCTGCCCAATTGCTTCACCCGAACCTCCCAAGACTTGGATGACATGGTCAGGATAGCAGGTTTTCCGGGCTTTCCCTTTGACGCGGAAGTGTTCGCCCGCCGACGGCCGGTCAGCATAGAAGCGGGCAGACCTATCGCTTTGCAGGGACAGGAGTTTCGTCGGCAAGGACCTTTTGAACGGAATTCCAGAAATCCTGGACGGCGAAGGGCTTGGCCAACAGCGGGCAACCGAATTTTTCGGGCAGACCGGCTACTTCGGGATCGCGAGCGCTCGAGGTGGTGAAGACCACGCGCGCGGCGAGTTCGGGGCGGTGCTGCTCGATCCAGCCATAGAGGGCTTCGGTGGAGGTGTCGCCGGGGATTTTCGCGTCGAGAACGGCAACGTCGAATGATTCGTCCTTCAAGAGATCCATCGCTTCCCAGGCGCTTCTCGCGGTCCGGACGCAGAGGCCATGCTCCTGCAGGATTTCCTCCTCAAGCTGCAGGACCGCTTCTTCGCCGTCGAGCACCAGCACCTTGCCGGCGACACTTTCTCCCGGCAAGGCGGGCTGCTCGGGGTGCGGCGATGAGGTGGCAGCGACCAAAGGCAACAGGATGGTGAACGCGGCGCCACGAGGCGAATTGCGAGCCTCAATCTCGCCGCCGTGCTCTTTGATGATGCCGTAGCAAATGCTCAGTCCGAGGCCAGTTCCCTTCCCCACGGGCTTGGTCGTGTAGAACGGATCAAAGACCCGCTGAGGGTTCTTGATCGGGGGGCCGTTATTGGTGAATTCGACGCACAGACGATCGCCGACCCTCTCGGTGCGAATCCATATCTCTCCGCCGCCGGCGTTTTCGGAGACAGCATCTACCGCGTTGTTCAGGATATTCAGGAACACCTGCTGGAGTTGGTGGAAATCCGCGCCTGTGGCGGGCAGCCGGGGATCGAATTGCCGATGAAGGGTGATATTGGCGGACTTCATGTCGTAGCCGCGCAGGATCAGCGTGTCTTCGAGGATCTGGTTGAGGTCCACGGGGGTGCGTTCCGGGCGATGCTGGCGGGCGAAGCTCAGCAGACTCTGGACGATGTGATGCGTCCGCTGGGCCTGCTTGTAGAGCTTTTCTAGATAGTCCGCGCCGCGAGGGCTGGTGAACTCCTGCGACTGAAGAAGCTGGCTGTAACCGAGAACCGCGGTAAGCGGGTTGTTGAGTTCGTGGGCGACTCCGGCGACTAGCTGGCCGACGGCGGCCATCTTTTCGCTTTGCAGCAACTGCTCCTGGGTCTGGCGCAGGGTTTCGTAGGCTTCGCGCGTTTCTTCCAGCAGGAGAGATTTGTCGATGGTGGTGGCGAACTGGTTTCCAATCGCTCCCAGCAGGTTGAGCTCGGCTTGCGAAAACTCCCGCGGTTGCCGGCAGCCAAGGAACAGAAGGCCCATGATGCGGTCTTTGGCCCACAACACGGAAATTTGCGAGGCGACAATCCCTTTGTGAGTCTGAAGCGTCCGGAAATCCTCCGGAAGCTCTGGGGCGGTTCCGGGAAGAAGGGTGGCATGAGACTCGCGTATTTGCCGCAGCAACGCGCCGGCGGACGGGATAGAGGCAAAGCTGCGGGATTCGGCAAATTTGCAGCCCACGGCTCCGGATAGCCGCAGGACATCTTCGGGTTCGTCGAGGCGATACACAGCCCCGGCGTCGGCGCTGAAAAGTTCCGCGACCTTGCCAAGGGCCTGGGCGAGACCGTCATCGAGCGTCGACGATTGCCGGAGGAGGTCGCCAATGGCGTTGAGCGCGAGCAACTCTTCGTTGCGGCGGCGGATTTCCGTCTCCGCCTGCTTGCGTTCGGTGATGTCGAGAAGAAACCCCTGATACGCGACGGAGGAGCCTGCAGCGTCCTGAGTGCAAAAGGCGGAAAGGTGAGCCGTGCGAATCTCGCCGTCGCGCCGGCGGAACTGGAATTCAAAATCCCTGACTTCGCCGAAGTCATCGAGCCGCGCAATCCAGCGGCGGCGGTCCGCCATGTTCAGATAAAATTTTTCGGGGGCGTAGGTCTGAATCAGTTCGGCGCGGTCTTCATAGCCGAACAAGCGCGTCAACGCATCGTTACAATCCAACAGGCGGCCCTGGGGACTGACTATGAAAACTCCTTCCTGGGCTTTTTCGAAGAGATTGCGGAACTTGTTCTCGGCGAGGCGCCTGCTCGTGAAATCCTTCAGAACGTGGATGGTGCCGAGGCGTCCGTCTTCGGTGCCGTGGAGGGTGGAATTCGTCGCCAGAAAATATCCGCCGAAGGTGGGATCGATCTCCTCGGCTTTTCCGGCGACGCCTTCGCAATAGGGACAGCGGATCCAATGAGCCGCGCCGCGGGTCAACACTTCGCGAACATACTTGCCGACGACGGTGACCGGCTCGATGTCAACGCTGGCGGCGAAGGCGCGGTTGGTCCTCAATATGCGGCCTTCGTTGGAATGGACGAAGATCAAGTCGTCGATCGAATCAAAGGTGTCGCGCCATTGCGTCCGGGAGACCGCGGCGCTTTCGAAAAGGGCGATGTTCTGGACGGTCAAGCCGAGGAGATTGGATACGTTGACGAGAAAATCTTTCTCGTCGCGGTCAAACTTGCGCGGAATTCTCGATCCGATGGCCAGCAAGCCGAGCGGCGCGTCCTTTCCCGGCACGAGCACGAGAACCCCGGCGACGAGCTTTTCCGGGCCCAGGCAATCGAGCAATCCGGGATTTTCGCGGACGCTTCCGGAAGCGAGCTGCGATGAGCCGCGAAACATGTCGCGAACCCAGGGTTCGTGGGGCGAAACGCGCGCATATTGTTCGCGGTATTCCTCGCTGAAACCGACCGACGCGGCAATTTCGAGAGCGGGAGCGTCGGAGGAATCGTCGAGCAGAAAGACGATGCCGTGGCTGGCATTCAGGCTTTCGACAAGATGGCGCAGGATTCCGTCGAGCGCTTTTTCAACGCGGAGCGATTGAGTGGCCTGCGCGGTGATGAGGGCGAGGCGCCGCAGCCTCTCGTTGAGATCTTCATTGCGCGCGCGGTCAGCCTCCAGCGCGAGAACGGCCATGGCAATGCCCGCCGTCAACGTAAGAACCCCCTGCAGGGCCACGCGGAACAGAAAAAGGGGCTGCCCAACCCAAATGGGCCGGTCCAAACCATGGAGACCGGAAAGCAGCAACGCACACGCAAGGAGTTTCCAGCCGAATCCCCGATGCCGGGATTGCGAGCGCCATAGGATCCACCCTGCCGCCACGAAAAGGCCGGACTCCAGGAGGGCTTTTCCCCACTGGAGGAGTGTGGACTGGTTCGCAAGGTCGAGCGCCAGCAATCCGCCGGATAGCGCAGCGCCGGAATACAACACGTACTTGAGATGCTTGCGCCATCCGGCGCACTCAAAGGCCGCTGCCAGGAAGAAAGCTCCGCAGGCAATCGCCCAGGGATACACGGTGGGGTTGTTGCCGGAAACGCCGTGAAGGCGCGACACGATCTTGGATATCTGCAGAATGAAGAAGAAGGACCATCCGGTGATCCAGTAGCGGAAGAATCGGGTGGGGAGGGCGGTGGTGAGTAAGGAATAAATGACGAGCAGGATCAGTGCGGCGGCGCCTTCGAAGAAAGCGGTGGCTAAGAGAACCGTGTTGGAATCGTATGCCATCGGGGCAGCAGTTCGTATTACCGACGAACCTCTTTAGGCACAGCTACTTCCGAGACGTCCACTGGCTAGTTAATGGGCTGGAAGCTCGCTTGGAAACACTATAGCGTACGTGTCAGATAGAACAACGAAGCGCTTGCTGCGTGTGTGTCCTCCCTAATAATGGTTGGATAATAGGGCCATGGTGGACGCAGAAAAAATACTCGTCGTAGACGATGAAGAGGCGATTCGGGAAGTCATTTCGACGCTTCTCGAGGCGCAGGGCTATCGCTGCACGGTGTGCTCGAACGGGCGATTGGCACTGGATGCGTTCCGCAAGGATTCCTTCGATCTCGTGCTGAGCGACATCGTAATGCCGGAGATGGACGGGCTCAAGCTTCTAGCCGAGCTGCGCATGGACGATCCCGACGTGCCGGTGATCATGGTCACGGCGATGCACGATATCTCGATCGCGCTGGAAGCGATCCGAGCGGGCGCTTACGATTACATCCTGAAGCCGTTTGAAAAAGATCAGCTCCATTTGAGCGTGCGCCGGGCGCTGGAGCACCGGCAACTGGTGATTGAAAATCGCACCTACCAGAGCGACCTGGAACACCTAGTGGCGGAACGAACGCAACAGCTTTCGATCGCCCTGCAGGACCTGGAGCAATCCTACGACTACACGCTGGAAGCCCTGGGCGGGGCCCTCGACGCGAAGGATGCGGAAACCGAAGGCCACTGCCAGCGCGTGACCGCCTTCACGATTACCATGGCGCGGGCCATGGACGTGGATAAGGGGCTTCTGCGGCACATTGCGCGCGGCGCTTTTCTGCATGATATCGGCAAGATGGGCATCCCGGACCAGATTCTGCGGAAACCCGGACCGTTGACGGCCGAGGAACGCGAAATCATGCGGCGCCATTGCGAGATTGGATTCGCGGTGCTCGAACGAATTCCTTTTCTGAAGGAGGCGGCGGAAATCGTGCTGTCGCACCAGGAATTCTATGACGGGTCAGGCTACCCGCGCGGCCTCAAGGGAGAGCAAATTCCTCTCGGAGCGCGAATTTTCGCGGTGGCGGACACGCTGGACGCGATGATCTCTGACCGGCCTTACAGGAAAGCGCTCCCTATTTCGGCAGCGCGCGAAGAGATCGCGCGATATTCGGGAAAGCAGTTTGACCCGCGCGTCGTAAAGGTGTTTCTCGCGCAGCCGGAACAGCTCTGGAGAGAACTCCACGAGAAGGTGGGCGATCCCTTCCGCCTGGCGCAACTCGAGCACGTCTAAACTCCTCTTTTCGGACTCCTAAAAAAGCCCCTGTAGTACCGCATTTACTCGAAAACGCTGGAACGTTTTTGCCTCGACGGCGGAATTACGCTTTGAGGGGCAGACGCATCACATATCCATGAACATTAGAATCCATCATTCCCTCGCGACTTGCGGGGCAGCGGTGTCTTTGTGCGTTGCGGCTCTGTGCTGCCTGGTGCTCGCGCCGGAGAGGCCGGTGTTGAGCCAGACTCGGCAGAAGCCGGACATCTCGGTGGATGTGAAGCTGGTGAATGTGCTGGCGACGGTGCGGAACAAGAAGGGGGAGATCGTCCGCAACCTGACGAAGGACGATTTCACGCTCGAAGAGGATGAACGCCCGCAAACGATCCAGTATTTTTCGCAGGAATCCGATCTTCCACTGACGCTGGGGCTTCTGGTGGATACGAGCATGAGCCAGCGATCCGTACTGGGGCAGGAACGCACGGCGAGCTACAGCTTTTTCGATCACATGCTGCGCGAGGATAAGGACAAGGTGTTTTTGATCCATTTCGACCATGAGGTGGAGCTGCTGGAAGACCTGACGTCGTCGCGGCAGAAACTGGAATCCGCGCTGCAGTTGATCGAGAACCCCGAGCGGGACTCGAGCGGCGGCGGATACGGAGGGGGGCAGGGGGGAGGCGGCGGGCGTGGACACGGGCGCGGAGGCGGGGGCGGCACGCTGCTCTACGATGCGGTCTATCTGGCTTCGAACGAAGTGATGAAGAAGCAGCAGGGCCGGAAAGCACTGATCGTGCTGACCGATGGCGTCGATCACGGGAGCAAGGAAACACTGGAGACAGCGATTGAATCCGCGCAACGCGCCGACACGCTGGTGTACTCGATCCTGTTCTCGGGCGAGGAACGCGGGAGCGGAGGTGGCGGATTCGGGGGCCCTCGCATGGGCGGTGGGTGGCCCGGCGGAGGCGGTGGAGGCGGAGGCTGGCCCGGCGGGGGCGGAGGTCGTCGTGGAGGCGGGGGATCCCGCGGAGAAACGGTTGACGGCAAAAAGGTGCTCCAGCGGCTTTCGCACGAGACGGGCGCGCAGATGTATGAGGTTTCGAAGAAAGAGTCGATTGAGGAAATTTACGCGCGCATTGAAGAGGAACTGCGGCACCAGTACAGCATCGGGTATACGCCGGACCACGGCGATGCCGGCGCGGGGTATCACAAGATTCATCTTGCGGCGAAGCAGAAGGATTTGATCGTGCAGGCGCGGGATGGGTACTACTCGGATAAATAGCGCTCAGAATGACTGCAAAGACAGCTACGACTGCCCACATATGCGGCGCCGCCGCGACTGCTGTACTCACGCACATCAACCCGAGTTGAACCCACCCGAGAAAGCCAGTACACCTACCTGGAACCGGGATGACAAAGGCGGTACCTCTATCCTGAGGGGCTTGCGTCTTGTGTTAATATCTGCGGGCCAAGGAAGCGTTTATCCCACCGACTAGCAGGTTGGAGGAATTTCGATGAGGGAATTCAGGAAGATTTCGGCACTTTTGAGTGTGCTGGCAGGCGTGTGCTTGCTGTGTTTGCCGGCGCGCGGACAGTCGGAAATCAATTTGAAAGGCGCCATCGATTTCCGGGCGCACACCTCTCCGGACAGCATGGAGCGGTCGATCGACGCGGACGACCTGGCTCGGCTGGCCAAGGAAAGCGGCATGCGGGGCCTGGTGTTGAAGAACCACTGGGAGTCGACGGCCGCGGTAGCATACCTGGTGCGGAAGGAAGTGCCGGGGCTGGAGGTATTCGGCGGGATCGTGCTGGATAAGTCCGTGGGCGGGATCAACCTGGAAGCCGTGAAGCGCATGACAATGATGAAGGGCGGCTACGGGAGGGTGGTGTGGCTCCCGACGATCGACGCGGAGGCGTTTGTAAACTATCTCCACATCGACGGGCCGACGGTGCCGGTATCGAAGGACGGGCATCTGCTTCCCTCAGTGCTGGAAGTGATCGATTTCATCGCGAAGAATCCCCAGTTGATTCTGGAAACGGGGCACATTTCGGGGCCTGAAACGATGATGGTGATTCACGAGGCGCACGAGCGCGGTGTGGCGCACATCGTGGCGACCAATCCGATGGGCATCTTCACGCACCTGACCATCCCGCAAATGCAGGAGGCTACCCGCGAGGGCGCGTTCATCGAGTGGACTTACAACACCGTGCTTCCTCCGAAGCCGCAGCTTTCCATGGAAGAGTACGCCAAGGGAATCCGCGGGGTGGGCCCGAAATATTGCGTGCTAGGCACCGATTATGGCGGGGCGGGACACAAGGAGTTTCATCCGCAGGGACTGCTCAATTTCATGCTTGCGCTGCAGAAGCAGGGATTCTCCGTGGATGAGGTCAACATGATGGCGAAGACGAATCCGGCAATGATCCTGGGACTGCAGCCTTAGATTCAGATCGTGATGCGAGACGGAGCGGGGATGAAATGACTGAAAGCAAAACTAACGCAAGAAATGCAAAACACATGAGCCGGCGGCGGTTGGATTTCTGCGGGATCGCGGCGCTGCTTCTGCTGGTTGGGCTTGGAGCGCTGCCGTCGAAAAGCAAGGCGCAATCAGGGCAGGGTGGCGCGAACAGCCCCGACTGGCCCACGTACGCGGCCGATCTGGCGAGCACGCGTTACAAGGCCTTCGACCAGATCGACGCTTCCAATTTCAACAAGCTGGAGGTGGCGTGGCGATTCAAGACCGACAGCTACGGGCCCCGGCCGGAGTACAAGCTGGAAGGAACGCCGCTCGAAGTGGGCGGGGTGCTGTATGCGACTGCCGGGACGCGCCGCGCCGTGGTGGCGCTCGACGCTGCCACCGGAGAGTTGCTCTGGATGCACAGCGAGAATGAAGGCGAGCGTGGGGAAGAGGCGCCTCGGAAACTTTCGGGACGCGGACTGGCTTACTGGGGCGGCGGCAGCGAATCGCGCGTGCTCTATATCACGCCGGGCTACCGGCTGGTTGCGCTCGACGCAAAGACGGGCGTCCCGGCGAAGGGCTTCGGCGAGAACGGCGTCGTGGACCTGAAACAGGGCGTGGTGTATGGCACCGGAACGCAGATCGACCTGGTGAAGGGCGAAATCGGGCTGCATGCGACGCCGATTGTGGCGAAAGATGAAGTGCTGATCGGGTCGTCGTTCAAGGAAGGCTCGATTCCGGTGACGCACAACAATTCGAAAGGCCTGGTGCGGGCGTTCGATGTGCGAACCGGCAAGCTGATCTGGACATTCCGTACGATTCCAAGGCCCGGCGAATTCGGGAACGACACGTGGCTCAATGGATCCTGGGCCACGAACGGGAATACCGGCGTGTGGACGCAGATGTCGGTGGACGAAGACCTGGGCATCGCGTATCTGCCGGTCGAGGAACCGACCGGCGACTACTACGCAGGGCACCGCCCCGGAAACGGATTGTTCGGGGAGACGCTAGTGGCCGTCGACCTAAAAACCGGGCAGCGGAAGTGGCACTACCAGCTGGTCCATCACGGAATGTGGGACATGGATATTTCTTCCGCGCCCGTGCTGACCGATATCACCGTGAACGGGAAGATGATTAAGGCGGTGGCGCAGCCGACGAAACAGGGAATTCTGTACGTCTTTGACCGCGTGACGGGAAAACCGGTGTGGCCGATCGAAGAAAAGCCGGTGGCGAAGGGCGACGTGCCGGGAGAGTGGTATTCGCCTACGCAGCCCATACCGACCAAGCCGCAGGCGTACGCGCGAAATGGCGTTGGCGTCGATGACTTGATCGATTTCACGCCTGACCTTCGCAACCAGGCGCTGCAACTCTCAGAACAATTCAAGATCGGGCCGGCGTTTACTCCACCCGTGGTGCACACGGACACGCTGCGCGGCACGCTCACGCTGGGAACTACGGCGGGGGGGACCAACTGGCCGGGAGGGTCGTACGATCCGGAAACGCACATCTTCTACGTGGAGGCGTGCAACGCTTGCCTGATGGTGATGAGCCTCTTCAAACCCAAGCCGGAAGTTTCGGATATGAATTACGTGGAAGGGCACATTGGGCAGGAGGAGCTGTATGTGAAGGGAATGCCTCTGATCAAGCCGCCCTATGGGACGATTACCGCGATCAATCTGGATACGGGTGAATTCTTGTGGCAAATACCGCATGGCGAAACGCCGGACGTGGTGCGCGACAACCCGGCGCTAAAGGGACT
>JBEKTG010000041.1:0-12603 GCA_049516275.1 Candidatus Acidiferrales bacterium | reverse complement strand
GGCCGGGGCAGCATGTTTCCGGTGCGCTCTTCCTTGACCTTTTCTTCCTGGACGATCTGCTCCTCGAACGTAACCACCTGCACGATCCCGTTGAAGGCTTCCGCGAGGTTGGTGGCGGTGGGAACATCCAGCGCCTGGTTGATACTGGCGAAAATTCCGCGGTCGAGCAGTACTTTGAGCAGTTCTTTTGCGCGGATATCAAGCTTCTCTGCGAGTTCGCGGACGGTGATGCCTTCCGTCACGGTGATTTCGCGAGGCTCGCGCTTTACCGGCGCGACGGGTTCGGCCTGCACCGCGCGGCCGCCCGCGCCTGCGCCCGAGCGCGCGCGAACGGGATGCAGCTTTCGCTCGCCTTCCGCGAATCTTTTTTCGATGAGCGGACGTCCGCGACCTGCGGGAGGTTTACGCGCATACAGAGGCTTGCCCGGCTCCGCCTTCGGGAGGCCTGCAGCACCCGTTGCACCGGGGCGCTGGCTGCCGATGGGAGCCTGCGCTGCGCCACCTCCACCTGGACGGCCGCCACTTCCGGGACGCTGCGGGAATCTCGAAGGAGTCCCTCCCGGACGCATGGGAGCTCCAGGGCGTACCTGACCTGGCGCCGCAGCCGGACGCATTCCCTGGGGCGCGCCGGGGCGCGAGGGTCCGCCGATGGGCTGCCCTGGCCGCACTGGAAATCGCTGACCCGGAGCAGTGCCCGCGGGCCGGGCTGCTGCGGGTGGGCTTGGAGGAGTTGGACGAACACCGCCCGCGCTGCCGTCAGGACGCAGCGGTATAGCTGGTCGTGCCGCGCCCGGCGCAACGCCGGGTTTAACGGGAGCTTGGCCCGGTTTAGCGGCGGCTTTTGGCGCTGCCGCCGTCGGATGAGTTTGGGTGGGTGCAGGCGTTACACTCGGCGCTTGCGGCGCCGCTGCCGCAGGACGAACTGGTGCTGGCGCAGCGTCGGGCCAAGGAGCAGGCGCCGCCGGTGAAACCACCGCGGGGCGCGCTCCTGCCGGAGAAGCCGCAGAAGCAGGTGGCGCCGCAGGCCGGGGCGGAGCCGCCGGAGCGGGCGCGGCAGGCTTGGCTGCCACAACAGGTGGCGGCGCAGGCGCGGCTACGGGCTTCGGTTTGGCCTTCGGGGCGGACTTGGCGGCTTCGGCCGCAGCCTCTGCGTCGGCGAGTCCCTTGAAATACTTGCGCGCGAGCTCGGCGTGTTCCACATCGATCGAACTTGAGTGCGTCTTTTTTTCCGTGACGCCGATCTCGGGAAGGTAGTCGATCAGCACCTTGGCCTTGATCTCGAGTTCTCGCGCCAATTCATTGATTCGAATTTGATTTGCGTCTGACATCAGCCTCTATTCTGTGAATGTTTCCCGGCGCGTTGCCGCTAGGACTCCGCCGGCTCCCCTGATTCTTCCGTCTCTGCCTCGGGTTCGCCCTCGACGGCCTCGCCCGGCTCTGCCGCCTTGGATGCAGCCTCTTCGGACGCCGCTTCCTCGGCTGCCGTTACGTCGGTCAAGTCGGCCGCTTCCGCCGACTCTTCGGCCGCTTCCTGCTCGCCTTCGGCAACAGCTTCCTCCGGCGTTTCTTCCGCCACGGCTCCTTCCAAAGTAGCCTGGGTGCCCACTTCTTCCGTCGCCTCGGCCTCGAGCACGCCCTCCTCGGGCAAAATCACTTCTTCGGCCGGAGCGGCAGCGGCGGCTTCCAGCGCTTCGAAATGCGCGGCGACGGACTGGTGAATCTTCTCTACCATTTTCTCGCCGATGCCGGGAATCTCGACCAGCTGTTCGGGGGTCATGTCCGCCAGTTTCTCTATAGACGTAATTCCCGCCGCTTCCAGTTTCTCAATTGTCTTGGGACCCACACCAGCCAGTTCGGCCAACGGAGTTCCCGGAGCCGTGAGCGCCGCCATCTGGGCTTCGATTTCCCGGCGCTTCTCTTCCTCGCTCTTGATGTCGATGTTCCAGCCGATCAGCTTGCTGGCCAAGCGGACGTTCTGGCCCTTCTTGCCGATGGCCAGCGACAACTGCGTATCCTCGACAATCACTTCGAGCCGCTTTTCTTCCGGGTCGACAATCTGCACGCGTGTGACTTTCGCGGGACTCAGCGCCTTTTGCGCGAACGCGACCGTCTCTTCGTTGAACGGGATGATGTCGATTTTTTCGCCGCGCAGCTCGCGGATGATCGACTGCACGCGCATCCCCTTCATGCCCACGCACGCGCCAACGGGATCGACATCCTTGTCGCGGCTCTCGACCGCAATCTTGGTGCGTTCGCCGGCCTCGCGAGCCACGGCGCGAATCTGCACGGTGCCATCGTAAATTTCCGGCACTTCCATTTCGAACAGGCGCTGCACCAGGGCGGGGTCGGCGCGGGACACCACCACCTGCGGCCCCTTCGCGGCCCGCTCGACGGCGCGAATCGTCACCCGCAGCCGGTCGCCCACGTTGTAAGACTCGAGGCGCGATTGTTCGCGCTTGGGCAGCCGCGCTTCGGTGCGGCCCAGATCCACAACCATGTCCGGGCCTTCCATCCGCTTGACGATGCTGTTCACGAGTTCGCCCACGCGCGTATGAAACTCGTTGTAGATCGTGTCGCGCTCGGCCTCGCGCACCTTCTGCAGGATCACCTGCTTGGCGGTTTGCGCCGCGATCCGGCCCAGCACGTCGGTGGGCTTGTTCTCGGTGATTTCCCCGCCGACCTCGACGCCCGGCACCTGCTTGCGCGCGTCAGCGAGCGAGATTTCGCGCAGCGGGTCGGCCACTTCCTCCACCACCACGTGCACTGAAAACACGTCGATCTGCCCCGTCTCCGGGTTGAATTTCGAACGCAGCTCTTCTTCGGTCCGGTAGTATTTCCGGGCCGCTACCACCATCGCGTCTTCGATGGCCGCAACGATGATCTCCGGCTCGATATGCTTTTCCCGGCTGATCTGCTCGATTGTCTGGAACAGCAGACTCGCCATCTGCGTTTTCTCCCTCAGAACTTGGACCGCCGCGCCGCGCTGCCACTACAGTTCGACTACCAGGTTGGCCTTCTGAATCGCGGCGTACGGCACCGAAATCTCGCGATCCTTTACGGACAATTTCACAATCCCATCCGCGTAGCCGGCCAGCCGCGCCTCCAGGAACTTCTGATTCTCCACCGGCTCATTCAGCCAGATCTTCGCACGCCTACCCGCGAAGCGCTCGTAATCTGCCGGCTTGATCAGCTTTCGATCCATCCCCGGAGAACTGATCTCGAGGATGTACGCGGGCCCGGGCACCAGATCCTCCACGTCGAGGATCACGCTCAGCTGCTCGCTCACCCGCTGGCAGTCGTTGTGAGTCACGCCCAGGCCTTCCGGATTCCCCGGCCCGGGTAATCGGTCCAGATAGACGCGCAAGAGGCGCTGCTTGCCTATCTTCCACTCGACGTCAAAAATCTCGAGACCTTCCGAGCGGGCTACGCGGTCAGCCGCCTCGCGAATCGGCACAAGATCCATTCTATTCTATCGACGGCCTTTATCCGGCGGTGGACACCCCACCCGGCCGTATGTCGCTCCCAACAAAAAAGTGGGCTCGCGCCCACTCGACCATGCGACCATTCTGGAAGCAGTTCATTATAATTTCGTCACCCCTGAAACGCAACCCTCAACTGACCGCGCACCAGCGCCGAAAAACCGACTATTCCAGTGAACATTCGGATAACCGCAATCGCATGAGGAGATTAAGAACGATTCCGCGTTTTCGAGAGGCTCCTACACGCTCAAGACGGGAATTTGAGAGTTGGAGATGATCCCGTATCCATTCGATCCGAGCCGTCCACCGGAAGCGTGGCACCCGACTACCAGCAGGTCCGCCCCGATCTGGCTGGCGATTCGGCTCAGCCCTGCCCCGGGATCGCCGCTCTCAATCCTGGTGTCCGCTTTTGAACCGACCTGTTGCTGAAGCTTTGCCAGTTGCTCGGTAGCGCCGAGGACAAGTTCATCCCGCCACGGCCGGTCGACGTAGTTTCCTCCCGGTCCGTAAAGCTCCACACTGGGGGTCACGATCCCGAGAGTCAGTGTCGCCTTGAATTCGCCGGCCACCTCCACGGCCCGGCGCAGTGTCTCCACGCTGTGGTCGCTGTAAGTGACGCCGCAGAGCAGATGCTTGATGGGGAGGTTCGGGGCGGGTGCATCCTCCAAGTGGGCAGAGGTCAGCACGGGGCAATCGCTGTCGTGAATCACTTTCGCCGTTACCGACCCGATGAGAAACCGGTAAAAGCCATTGTAGCCGTGGGTGGGCATTACGATCAGGTCCACCGATTCCTCGCTGGCGATTTCCACGATCTCGCTCGCCGCGTCGCCTTTGCGCACCAGGCACTTTACTCGAAGCCCTTCGAACTCTGGGCCTATCGACTCGTGCAAATCCTTCTGCGCGTACTCGACGATTTCACCCAGCAGTTCTTCGCTTTGTAACGGCCGCCCGCCCTTGGTCTCATGCGGAGAGTAGTCGTGCTTCGTTACCACGTGCGCCAGAATCACCTCCGAGCCGAACCTTTGCGCCAGGCCGGCGGCGAGATGAACAATGCGCAGCGATCCCTCGTGAAAATCAATCGGAAGCAGTATCTTTCGAATGGGTAGCATCGATCCTCATTTCACCTGTTGACGCATGCGTGCCGCGGCCGCCGCCACTGGCCGGTGCCTCCAGCTCGATCCACCGACATCTTCTACTTATATCCAGGTTTATCCAAGCGGACCGGCGGAAATATGATGGCCGTCACGCCCTCTTGTGACTCTCAAGCTGGCCCTCCGGTTTCTCCGAGCTGAGTTTCTCGCGGCTCGAACCGCCGCAATACCTCGCTCTTCCGTCCATGATATTCTCGGTCGAGAATCCGGGAATGGGAATGTTGAAAGCAGCTTCACTCTTCTGCTGTGCCTTGGTGTTGGTAGGAGCGCTCTACGCGCAGCGCGCCTTCCGCGAATATCCCTCCGTCGAGTATGGCTACATGCAGGTGCCGCCGGACGCGCAACAGAGAGCCGAGTGGACGTTCGCCCGCCTGATGTACCCGCCGGGACCGAATGACGGCTATCGCGGCCGCTTCGACGGCGATTGGCGCGAGGGGCTTTCCCTGTGGACGCAGGATTATCCGCGCGCGGACCGCGCTTTTGCCACAGCTGTGCGCCGCCTTACCCGCGTGCAAAGCCGCTCGGTCGAAGAATCCGTCAGCCTCGAAGATGGCGGCGAAGTCTACAACTGGCCGTGGCTCTATGCCGTGCAGGTGGGCGAATGGGGCCTGACGCCCTCGCAGGGAAAAGTGCTGCGCGATTATCTCCTGCACGGGGGATTCTTCATGGCCGACGATTTCCACGGCGCGGAAGAGTTCGAAGTTTTCGTCCAACGGATGAAGTACGTGTTCCCGGACCGCCCGCTCGTCGACATTCCCGACAACGATCCCATCTTTCACACCGTCTTCGATCTGAACGAACGTTACCGAGTCACCGGCGCGGAACATCTCGACATCGGCTATAAGAACGACGGCCGCGTGGCTCGCTGGCTGGGCATCTACGACGACAAGGGCCGCGTAATGGTAGCGGCCTCCTTCAATTCCGATATCGGCGATTCCTGGGAATGGTCCGACGAGCCGCGCTACCCCCAGAAATTCTCGGACCTCGGAATCCGCATCGGCGTGAACTACGTAATCTACGCAATGACCCACTAAGCTCCGCGCCTCGCAAACGCTCCGCAAATAGTTCCACCCAAAAACAAAATGGCCGGTCCGTTTCCGGACCGGCCATCAACTTTTTGCATCGGGTGCTTCAGGCAGTGCTGATCAGCTTATCCCTTCTTCTTCGGGACTCCCTTGCCCTTGCCAGCCGCCTCGGGAATCACGGTGGGGTCGACCTTCACCTGGTCCCAGTGCAGCAGGAACGGTGATGGATCGAAGCTCACCAGAGTGCCGGAGAAGCGGATTCCGTCGTCCTTCGAGAGCCTCACTACGTCCGGCTGCGGCGGAATCGGAGCCGCCTGGGTTCCACCTGCGGGAGCGGCCTCGGCCGGGTGCGCGCCCGTCCACACTTTCACGTCCATGTTCGGCATGGTGCCCGCCTGCATATCCTCCGGCGTGGCTCCCGTGTAGATCATGAAATCGATCGAAGCATCCGTTTTCTGCTCGTCGATGACCTTGCCCACCACCTCGGGGAATTCCGCGCCGCAGATGGCGAGCCACGTCATCTTGGACTTGTCGCCGCCACCCTGAAGGTCGCTGATCACCGTAATAATGTTGCTGGCCTGGCGGATCTTGTTCAGGTCATCGGCGCTGGGGATCGCATAGCTCGACGGCCGGTCCGGCGCATTTGCGGCCAACTGCAGCAACTCGCTCAGCTGGGCGTCCACCTGGCTGTCGCAGCCGGGCTGCTCGTAGGCGAGAAGCTTCTGTTTCAGATACTCCTTCACCTTGTCGCTGTCGGGCACCTTCAAATTCACCGCCCGCGCCAGCGCCCAGAATCCATCGAGAGTCTGCGGGGGAGCCATCGCCAGATAAGCCAGTCCCAGTCTGTAAGCGGACACGGCATCGTCCGGCTTGTTGGCCAGCGCGGCCTTGAACGCATTAACCGCGCCGGGATAATCCTTCATCTGCAGCGCCGCTGCTCCCGCAGAAGAATCGAAGAACGCTATTCCCGGCTTCTTCTGCTTGGCGAAATCGTCGTCGGACATTTTGGCGGCGGCAGGCTTCGGAAAAGCGTCCAGCAATTTCGCGCCCTGCAAAGCCGCGTCGCGTTCCTTGGCGAGCTGATCGTTGGCATCCGGCGCGGAGGGGTTCAGTTGCAGCCCAGAGAAAGCCTGCACGCGGGCCTGCAACGCTCCCAGCACTACCGCAGGGTCGACCTTGTCGCCCATGGCGACCAGTTTGTCCGCGTATTCGATGGTCTTCGGGTAATTCTTCGTCTGCATATACGCCTGGTAATATAGTTGATAGACGTACTGCAGTAGGGTGGAGCCGGGGAACTTCGCCACGAAATCGTCCAGCAGCTTGATCTTGGCCGCCGGATCCTTTTCCGCATTTGCCGCCTGGAACGCGTTGTACTCCGGAATCGTATACGAGGGCTTCTGATCCTGCGCCGCAGCCTGCACAGTGATCGGGCGGGCGAACAGCGGCACAAATGCAAGAGCAGCGATGGTTACCGCTGTCAGCTCGAGAATTCTTTTCTTCATAACTTCCCTGCCTCCTGGGCCAGCATCGGGTGAGCGGTCAAAATCGCAGCCATTCCCCTTCGGATCAATAGGACAGATAAATCGACGGGATTATAGGGAAAAGCAGCCCGTACGCGCAAGATCAAAACAGCAAACGCTTTCCAGCTTCCGTCAATCACTGGGTCCGGCCGCCCGGCACTTACAGTGATACGATGACGAAGCAGGCTAACGTGTCGCCTGATGAGAGTCAATCGATGAATAATCCCATGAATCAGCCGGTGAATGATCCGAAAGCCGCAGCCCTCGAAGGAAAGGTGACGCTGATCACCGGCGCAAGCCGTGGCATCGGGCTCGCCATCGCCGAAAGCCTGTCGCGAATGGGAGCGCACGTGGCGCTGTGCGCGCGCGATGAAAGGCGGCTTCAGGCCGTTGTAAGCGAATTTGGGCGCGACGGACGCAGGGCGATAGCGGTGGCAGCCGACGTTTCACGGGCGAGCGATATTTCCGCCGCCGTCCGCAAGACCGAGCAGGAACTCGGCCCCATCGAGATCCTCGTCAACAACGCCGGCATCGGATATTTCGTTCCGGTGCAGGATGGCACCGAAGAAATGTGGGACGCGGTGCTCGATACCAACCTGAAATCCGTGTTCCTGCTCAGCAAAGCCGTCGCGCCAGGGATGATCGAGCGCCGCAGCGGCCACATCATCAATATGGCTTCGATGGCGGGCAAGAGCGCCTTCGCGGGCGGAAGTATTTATTGCGCTTCGAAGTGGGGCTTGCTTGGATTAACCCAATGCATGGCCGAGGATTTGCGGACCCACGGAATTCGCGTGAGCGCGGTTTGTCCTGGCAGCGTCAACACGGAATTCTCTCCGCACACGGGCAAGGATCCCGGAAAAATGCTGCAGCCTGCGGATGTGGCCCACGCCGTCGAAACCATCGTTACGCAGGAGCCTCAAAGCTTCATCAGCGAGATTTCACTTCGCCCCGCGCAGAAGCCATAGCCGCCCAAATATTTATTGCAAGGTTACAAGCGATGCCGGATAATCCAGCCTACCCCGAGGGTCGTGAGCCCCGCTGACGTTTTGCGATATGAACTGCCCTCAGTGCACGAACGCAAATCCTGATTTCGCCGAATCTTGTTCTCACTGCGGCACCCCCATGCCGGTGAGCGACTCCGTAACAATCCAGTTCACCGACGCCACTGTGCTCTCGCCCGGCAAGGATTTCGGAGCGCGCTACCGCATCGAAGCCCTGCTCGGCGAAGGCGGGATGGGCCGCGTCTACAAGGCCTACGACAAAACGCTCGACCGCATGGTCGCCATCAAGGTGGTCCGGCAGGGCGTGATGGGCGACGCGGAGACGCTGAAGCGCTTCAAGCAGGAGCTTCTGCTGGCGAGCAAAATCTCACACAAGAATATTCTTCGCATTCACGACATGGGCGACGTGGGAGACGTGAAGTTCATCTCCATGGTCTACGTCGAAGGGCCCGACCTGTACCACATTCTTCGCGACACGCCGAAACTCCCCTTCCCACGCATTGTGAGTTTCGCGCGCCAGCTCGCCGATGCGCTGGCGGCGGCGCATTCGGAAGGCGTGGCCCACCGCGACCTCAAGCCCCAGAACATTCTGGTGGCCAAAGACGATCACCTCTACGTTTCCGATTTCGGCCTGGCCAAATCCTTCGAGGAAGACGCCCTGGCCATGACGCGCACGGGAGCCTTCCTCGGCACGCCGCGTTACATGTCTCCCGAACAGGTGGAGGGTAAGCAGGCCGACCAGCGCAGCGATCTCTACGCGTATGGATTGATCCTCTACGAAATGGCCACCGGCGACGTGCCGTTTACGGGCGATTCGACGCTGAAGGTGATGTACCAGCGCATCAAAGAAAAGCCCGCGAACCCCAAGTCGCGCAATCCGGAGCTGCCCGATTGGTTCGCTGCCGTAATCATGCGCTGCCTGGAAATGGATCCGGCCAACCGCTACCAGACCGCGGACGAAGTTCTCTCCGACCTGCAAGGCGGCAGGAGTTCCGCGGGCGCGAGCTTTGCCGGAGCCAGCTACGCAGGCGCCACGCGCACGGTTCAAATCCAGATTCCGCAATTCGTCGAGCGCCGCTGGACATGGGCGGTGGCCGGCGTCGTGCTCCTGGCGCTGATCGCGCTGGCGATCCCCCCGGTCCGGCACAAGATTTTTGGCGGTGGTTCCGCGAACACGGCAACCTCCGCCTCCGGCATTCCGCCTCTTTCGGAAGGCAAGTTCGTGGCGATTCTTCCCTTCCGCATTCTAGGCGACTCTGAGTCCCTGGGGCACGTAGCCGAAGGATTGAACGAAGCCCTCGCGGCCAAGCTCTTCCAGTTGAAAGATCTGCGCCTGGCCTCGGACGCCGCAGTCTCGAAAGTCTCGGATAAAGACCCCATCGCGAAAACCGCGCATGCCCTCGGCGCCAACCTGCTGGTAACCGGCATGGTGCAGGGCTCGGCGGACAACATGAGGATCATCGTCAATCTCGACGATGCCGCGGATGGCACCCGCGTCTGGACTCAGGAATTTTCAGGCATCACCAAGGATTTGCTGACAATCGAAGACCAGATTTCCGCGCAACTCGTCAGCGCACTCGACGTAAAACCCACCAACGAGGAACTCGCGAGCGCCGCCGAACGTCCCACAAACAACGAAGAGGCCTACGACCTCTACCTCCGCGGACGCCAAGCCCTGCGCGCCGTCCAGAGCGAGAAAAACACGCAGGCTGCCATCGACTATTTCAACCAGAGCATTCAGAAGGATCAGGGTTTCGCCCTGGCGTATGCCGGCCTCGCCGACGCCTCCCTGAATATGTACAAGGCAAAAAAGGACAGCTTCTGGTCTGAGAAAGCCCTGGGTGCCGCGCAGCGCGCCGAGCAACTCAAAGACAAACTGCCCGAGGTGCATTACGCGCTCGGTGACGTCTATTCGGCAACCGGCAAATCCGTCGAATCCATAGTCGAGCTAAAGCGCGCCCTGCAACTCGCTCCGAAGTCCGACGAAGGCTATCGCCTTTTGAGCCGAGCTTATCTCCACAGCGGGCAAAAAGAAGAAGCGATCGCGGCTTCCAAAAAGGCCGTCGAAGTGAATGCGTATTACTGGGCCAATTATCGCGCGCTCGCGGTCGCCTATCTCTCCATCGGGGCCAACGACAAGGCGCTCGAGAACTTCAAGCGCGTAACCGAACTCGAGCCAGACAGCATCGACGGCTGGGACAATCTTGGCAACGTCTATGCCCGCATGGGCCGCTATCAGGAGAGCATTCCCGCGTTTCAGAAATCCATCCAGGTAGGCCCCACCTGGAGCGCCTACTCGAATCTCGGCTCCGCCTACTTCCTGCTCAAGCGCTACACCGAGGCCGCGCAGATGTTCGAAAAGGCGCTGGCGCTGAGCCCGAATCAGCAAATGGCCGTCAGCAATCTCGCGGACGCCTATCGCTGGTCGGGACAAAAAGAGAAAGCCGATGCCACCTACGACAAAGCCATCGCTCTGGCCTTCAAGGATTTGGAAGTGAACCCGCAGGCCACCGACCCGATGGCTGGCCTCGCGCTCGACTATGCGAAAAAGGGAGACCCCAAGCGCGGGATGGATTTCATCCGGCGCGCGCGGACGATCGACAAAAGCGACGTCGAGTTGATCTACATTCAGGCGGTGATTGAAAACCTGGCCAACCAGCAGAAGGATGCGCTCGGCACGTTACAGGAAGCTCTTAAAAAGGGATATCCGGTGGGAGAAGCGGAAAGCGATCCCGAAATGGCCAACCTGCAGAGCCAGCCCCAGTTCAAAGCGATGGAAAAAGAATTCGCCTCTACGGCCCACTAGGCCGCGGTGTTATGCGGCGCGCACGGCCTGCTTGGGCTCAAACTCCAATTTCATTGACTTGCGGCCAGCCACGAACATTCCGATCAGTCCGAAAAGAAGCAATGGTCCCGATCCAAGTTCAGAGAACGGCAGCGGCGGGGCGCCGTTGGCGGCCAGATCGAGGGGCGAATTTGGAGCCGCACCCATTCCAGCCGGAATGCCCAGATCAATGAGACTACCGGTCAGGAGACCGACGCAATCGTCGAGGTCCCATATACTGCAATCGAGAACTCCGCCCGGGTCATCCTTCCCCGTGGGATCGGGTGTGATCCACGTAATACCGAGAGATTCGAGCGAATTGAAGAAGCACTCACCGGGAGTATTTCCGTGGGCTTGCACCACGGTAACAAGAAAGACATTCGACTTGCAGCTCAGCGGTCCCACGATATCCGCGCCAGGAATTACCAACTCGAGAGAATAGATCGGCGTGCCCGTGTAGGTTCCGCTCAAATCGAATGTGCCATCACTGTCAGTAACGAACTGATTGGAAGTAATCGTTGAGACGTTGGGTCCCGAGCCTGAAGGGTCGTCCACGTTGAAACGTGTATCGGGAACCGTATCCGCCATCGCGGCACCCACGCTGAGCACAATTAAAGCCAGCAGAACGGGAAATCGGGTGGTGTTCATCGCCGCCCCTCCAGTCTCAAAGTGAGAATGCTACCATAACCCCATTAGCGCCTTCCACAAGAAATTCCGATGGCGGCTATCGGTAGAATTGATTGGCCACACCGATCAGGAACGATTTAGCGTTTCTGCAAGAGACGCCCAGCCCGCAGAGCCTTCACGAACACGGCATGGTCCCGCTCGGTCTGGTCTGCGTACGCAGTGGAAAACTTCGCAATCGCTTCATCGAACACAGCAGACTTCCCCAGATAACCGGCAATGCGCGCCGGGTCGCCGGTGCGGGCATGCGCGCGAGCGAGCACCCACCCGCAAAGTTCCACGTATTCGAACCAGTCCTGCCTGGACATTTTTTCGATGTCGATTTTCATGCGCATATCGCGGAGCTGGCGAAAGTAGAAATCGTGTCCGTGGCCGTCGCTGGTCCAGCCGAGAAAAATATCGCTGGCGGACTGCAGAAGCCGCTGGCCGGTGACCACGCGCTCGCCCTGATTCGCATACCGGCTTCTGCCCGCGTATGGCGCGAGCACCGATTCGTGCGCTTCCTTGAATTGCAGGATCAGAGGGTCGCGCGGCCCGGCGATCAGCAACGCAACCGCGCAGCGCGTGCCCACGCTGCCTACACCGACAACCTTGCGGGCGACATCCACCAGTTCGTAGCGATCGAGAAGCGTGCGGCGTTCCTCGGGCAGCGTGTCGCGATACCTCCGAAACATGCGCCGCACTCGTTTTCCGATAGCGAGGTCGCGAGGATGATAAATCAGCGAGCGGCGATCGACGATCCGGGGCCGCCCGTTCCGTATGCACGCGATTTTGGGGAACTCATGTTCGGAAGTGTCGGCGGCCGCCGCAGCTTCCATCTTCTCCCACCTCTTCCGCGCGGCCGGAGTCTTCGCGCGTTCCATGAACAGGGCCGCGTTCAGATGCGAGTACCAGACGGCCAGCGCGGTCATTTCCTCGT
>JBEKTG010000040.1:0-12717 GCA_049516275.1 Candidatus Acidiferrales bacterium | reverse complement strand
TAACCCAAGAGGAGGTACTACATATGCTTCGCCGCATTCATCTTGCTTCGATTCTTCTGGCATTGCCTCTGTTGTTTGCGTGTATGGTCGGATGCTCCGCGCAAGTGGGCTACCGCACCTACGATCCTTACTACCACGATTACCATGTCTGGTCGGACGCCGAAGGCCCCTACTACAACGCGTGGATCGTCGAGACGGGGCACCGCCACGTCGATTACGGTCACCTGAATCGTGGGGACCGGGAGCAGTACTGGCGCTGGCGCCACGATCATAACGACCGTCGCTGACACGCCACGCCTCCCCTTTATGCCGTCATTCTGAGCGCAGCGAAGAACGGTTCTCCACCGTCCGCCTTTGGAACGATGAATCCCTCTTCTTCGTTCACCATCTCTCAGAATGACGGTGCCCTCTTCCTGGCGCAATTAGTCGCGCGAGTCGTTCACAGCGCGTCGATAAAAACGAAATAAGAGGACGACCAGAGCGCCGTTGGAATGGTGTGCTGCGGGCGGCACGTCAGGATGATCTTGAAGATTTCCTGTTCGCTCGCCAGTTCGTCGAGGAACGCGCCCCCGGCGACCGCAGTTTGTGGCTCCAGCAGAGCAAGCTCGCGCAACGCGTCGTAGATGATCTCTCCGGCAGGTGCCATGGGGGTCGCGAAGCGGTCCGTGCGGAACTGTAAAACGGAATCGATCTCGTGGAAATGCCACGCGATGCACGCCGCCATGGAGACCGCGCGCTCGAACCGCTCTTCGTGTTCAGCGCCCGCCAGCGGACCCAGGTCCGCGCGCGGCGGTCCGATAAAGGGATCGAGCACCAGCATCACGCGCCGCTCGTCCTCACGGGCAAACTCGCGCACCATCAGGCGGCCGGAGCGGGCGGTCACCTTCCAATCCACGAAGCGGGCGTTGTCGTTCGATTGATACTGGCGAAGCGAATGTAGCTCGTGGCCGCGCCCGCGAAAGTGGCTGGCGATTTCCCCGCTCAGCAGCGGCAGAACTTCGTAGAACTGCTCGGTAGGCTCCACGCGCGGGTAGACGACCATATCCACTTGGGATTCCACCTGCCGCGTTTTCTCGAAGAAGCCGAAAGGGAAGCGCGTGCGGATGCCGAAAGCGTCCTGGTGGTAAGCACCGCGGCGCGGAAATTGCAGCTCCATCTTTTGCCGGACGCCGCTCATTCGCGCGATGTAGGGGAAGAAAACGGGACGCGTGAGGATTTGCGCGCGCCCTTTTTTGCTTTCGCCCACGACCCGCAACGAGAACGAGGGCCACAGCTGCTTTTCGTTCCGCAGTTCGATTTCAGCTAGCACAGGCTGCTCGGCAAAAATCCGCTCCGGCAGGTCAAATTTGAGCTCCACTTTGGTGAGCACCGCGCGCGAGAGCACGCCCGAAATCAGAATTCCCGCCAGGCAGCAGCCGAGGATCATGAACAGCAGGTTGTTGCCGGTGTTCACGGCGGCAAGAATCAGAATGAAAACGGCCCCGAGATAAATAATCCCGTCGCGCGTGAGCCGGTAATCAACCTGGTAGGCGATCCAGCGCAGGCTGGAACGTCGCGCCAGCCCCGGCACGATCGTGACGCCCACCCACCCCGCGAGCGCCAGCGAAAACGCCGCGGTAACGGCAGCCAGGAACACGCGACCTGCCTGCGCCATGGCCGCGGAGAAAAGAGCGAGACACAGCGCGACCGACAGCGCGAGCATGGCGATGGCGAAACTGCGCCAGCCGGGCCGGTCGAGCCCGCGCCACCAGAGGGAGACCAGCGATGGGCGTGTCTGCGCCGGTGAGGAATGTGCTCGGGCGCTCATTTACCGTTCGTCGGTGCTGCCGCGCGCATGGTCAGAGGGGAACGCGGGTGGTGTCGACGATTTCGCGAAGGATGGACTCGGCCTGTTCGGATTTTTTCTGTGTGGAGACGTAGCGCGAGCTGACGACCACACGGTGCGCGAACACCGGAACGATGAGCCGCTTGAAATCGTCCGGGAGGCAATAATCGCGGCCTTCGAGGAACGCGCGGGCCTGGGCGGCGCGGTGGAGCATCACGGCGCCTCGCGGGCTCACGCCGAGGCTGAGCTGCTCGGTCTGGCGCGTGCGCTCGATGATGTCGAGCGCGTAATCGAGGAGGCTGTCGTCCACCCGCACCTGCGAAACGGTTTCCTGCATGGCGGTCACGTCGGCTGCATCCATCAGGGCCGCTACCTGCTCGGCGCCGCTGGTTCCGGCGTTGTTGCGGATGATTTCTTTTTCGCTCGCGCGCGCGGGATAGCCCATGCGGATGCGCATCAGAAAGCGGTCGAGCTGCGATTCGGGCAGGGGATAGGTGCCGTGGTGCTCGATGGGATTCTGCGTGGCGAGCACGAGAAAGGGCTTGGGCAGCGGATGCGTGTGGTTGTCCACGGTGATCTGCGACTCGTTCATCGCCTCGAGCAGCGCGGACTGCGTCTTCGGGGTGGTGCGGTTGATTTCGTCGGCCACGATGATGTTGGCGAAGATAGGGCCGGGCTTGAACTCGAATTCCTGCGCGACGGGGTTGTAGACGCTGACGCCGATCACGTCGCTCGGCAGCATGTCGGAGGTGAACTGAATGCGCTGGAAGGTGCAGTGGAACGACCGGGCGATCGCGTGGGCGAGGGTGGTCTTGCCGACGCCCGGAACGTCCTCGACGAGCAGGTGGCCGCGCGCGAGCAGCGTCATCAGCGCCATCTGGATGGCTTCTTCCTTGCCCTTCACGACGCGGGCGATGGAGCGCTGAAGTTCGCTGATGCGGCTGGCGGCGGTGGAAGTCGTCGTTTGCAATTCGCGCGGCCTTCTGTTACAAAAAGTGGGTTCGGGCGATTAGCTCAGTGGTTAGAGCGCTCCCCTCACACGGGAGAGGCCCAAGGTTCAAGTCCTTGATCGCCCACCATCCGAACCCCCATTCTGCCATCGTTTGCCCGGTGCGATGAAGTGCCGATTCGGCACCTGTGCTTAAAGTGGTTTTCCGTTCCCTGTAAGCTCATTGCCAGTTGCTTGGCAAAGCGCCTGGCGGCCTCCGTCGTCTGACCAAGGAACAACAAGTCCTGCGGTTTGTGTGATTGTTTTCCACAGGGTGTCTCTTTCCGGACAGATTTGATTTCGGCCCCCCGCTTATAGTTAGCCCGTCCGAAGCCTTACAAAAAGATGCGGGGGTGTCTCGTGAAGGACGTTTTTGACATATTTTCGGGAACGCAAAAAAACGCTGTCTGGATAGAGACTGTGGAAGGGCTCAGCGCCGCCCGCGAGCGCCTGCAACAGATCGCAGGGGAAAAGCCCGGCCAATATTTCATATTCAGCGCTCTCACACGCGTCTCCGTTTGTGAGATTGAAACCTTCGCAATACCGCACCCCTCGCGGGGTAAGAGAAGCAAAGCCGAAGGCGCCGGGGCCTAGGCATAGGACTATGACTAGGGCTGTCCACCGATCCTGTTCACTAACTTCTCAACCAAAGTTTGTCACCAAAGAAGGGAGCGATTCCGTGGAAACAGTAAAAGTGCAAGGCGGATTGATGATGTGCTCTGTCTATTTGCAGGAAGTGGAAGAAAAGCTGACTGAGTTCAAGGCTTCGCTGCACGATGCTTTTACAGAGAAGTCCAAGGTTACCGAAGCTTTGAGTTTCATTTACCACGCCCGCAAAGCTATAGAGCTTCCTGCGAACCTTGACGATCAGGCCAAGGCTGCCGGAGCCTGAATTTTAGCCACAAAGTGCGCCCCAGTCAGTGCGGTAATGAGACGCCGCGGCCGGCCTGGCGTTAATTTCTCCAGCTATACCGCACGCGTTTTTTGTTCGGCCACCGTGTGTGTCCGCTAAGTTTGACGAGCACAAACTCGTCCCATCCCGTTGTGCAGTGGCGTCCCTTGCGTACCGCAGGCATCCCTGTTCCAACTGACCCGGCAGTCTGGGCAATGGCACGCATTGAAATTCCGTGAGAGAATTTCGGCGAATCGAGGGGTCGAGATGCGTCTACTCAACAAGGCAGTTGTGATGGCGCTTTTGGTTGGCTTCGGTGCAGGCATGGGGCATGCGCAGGGCAAGGTAGCGCTGCCGTCTGATTCGGATATCAATCTGGTGGTGCTGCAGGCGGATGCTGCGATGGATGAGTATCGCGCTGCGGCCGGGCAGGAAGAAACGGTGATGGGGAAGGCAGGCGCCGATGCGGCGTCGCGGGACAAGGTGCTTTTGGGCGCGTGGGATTACGCGTCCAGGGGCTTCAAGTCGAGGCCGCAGACGTTCAACAGCGAGCTGGGGTTTGAGATTGTGCTGGTGCTTGATGACGCGGCTCGAAGCACGGCGCTGTGCGGCGGCGTGACGCTGTCGGCGGAGAAGGATGGCGGCGGAGGGCGGCCGGAGTTGGCTAAGGCTTGTAGCGACGCGTCGACTCATTTGCATGCGGCGAGCCAGAGCGTTTCCGCCTTGTACCGGCAGTATCTGGAGGCGGAGCAGGCGGCGAAGGCGTGTCCTTAGAGGAGTTGCGGGTGGCGGGTGTCATAACAACAGGGATGACGACCAAAGACAGAGAGAGAAGGAGGCTCGCTCGATGGGCGGCGCTGGCGCTTGCCCTGCTCGGTTTAGCGACCGCGGCGGGTGCGGCTCGGGACCCCTTTGTCGGGACGTGGAAGATGAACCACGCGAAATCGAAGTACGCGGCGGGACTGCCTCCGCGGGAGCAGATTGCCGCCATCACAGTGAAGGGGCGCAACATGCAGGTGAAGGTCGAGGCGATCACGGCGGAAGGTAAAAAGACTGTGGTCCATTACGAGATTCCCTACGACGGCGGAATGGGCAGGATGTTCGAGACGTCTCCCGCGTACGACGGGATTCTGGGCAAGCACCTCGGGCCGTATGAGCGGGAAATTAGCCGGTTGAAAGACGGCAAGGCCGTTTTTACGGCGCGCTCGATTGTGTCTCCCGACGGCAGGCTGATGTCCGTATATTCGAAAGGCGTAAGTCCGCTGGGGAAACCGGTGGAGGCGCACGTCGTGTATGACCGGGTAAAATAAGTTGGCTATCTACCCAACTTCTTCTGCGTTCTCTACGTCCTCAACCTCCTCAACCTCCTTTGCCTCATCTGCGTCCTCTGCTTCCGTTTCTCCGCTTCAGTCCTTCGACGGGTTCAGTTTCTCCATTTCTTTTTCCTCGGCTGGCGTGAGGTTGGGGAGGTGGCGAATGAAAAGGACCAGCTTCCAGTTGTCTTCGGCGGTGTGATCCGAGGCGGGCATGGCGGATAGACGGACGCCGTTGGCAATGGTGTAATAGATTTCGCCGTCGGTGAGGTTCTGCGTTTCGGCGGAGCGCATGTCGGGCGGTTTGGGATACAGATTGGGGCCTATGTCGGACTGGCCGCTGCCGTTGTTCGCGTGGCAGATGGCGCAGTGATCGGCGAAATGTTCCAGGCCGTCGTGAATGTTTTCGGCGGAGGGGGGCAGGGGATTCTTCTCATTTCTCGCGGCGCTGGGGATGGCGAAGTTGCGCATCGCGCGGGCGAGTACTTTCTCGGCGCCTGAAGGCTCCGCCTTCGCGCTAAAGCCGCGGCGGATCATGAAATGTCCATAGGCCGCGAGCACGATCAGCACGAGAATCACTGTCCAGAGAACGGGATGCTGCTTTTTCGTCGTCATATCGTGTTATTCACCGTGTGATTTTATCTTTCCTCGCCCGAATAGGGGCGGAGCCGCAGGAACATCGCCACTCCCACGGGATGCGCTCCATAAATCGGCTGCAGCACGCCGGGAACGCCGTACGTGGTGACCTGCGCGCCGATGGCCGACGCGAGGCGCGGGACGATATCGAAATCGCGGTCGTAGCCGAATGTGTAGGCCTGCACGGCTCCGATCGGCCTTTCCTGAAAATTGGGCGGCAGCGGATTCTCGCCCAGGATGAGTTCGTTCGACCGCTGCGCATTTTCGATGCGCGTCCAGGCGTTGTTGCGCGCCGCGAAACGCAGCGTCGATTCTAATAGATAACTGTTAAAAACCGAGTCCTCGCCGATCGACGACGTGCGGCCCCAGAGCAGCGTGCTCGCCCAGTTGCCGTTCCGCAGCGGTCGGTTGTACATCACCGACGCCGTGATGCGCTGCTGATCCTCGCTGGGGTAGAGCGCTTCCGGGCTGTGGATACGCGCGTATGAGGTTTGCGCGCTCCAATTTTCGCCGGGCTGCACGGTGAGGCGCATCGACCAGGAGTCGATCCGGCCCTCGTCGATGTCCCAGCGGAATTCGTCGGGCTCGCGTCCGTGGAAGCCGGAGGCCTCGATGCGTGCGATGCGATAGGTGAGCCCGGTTGTCACGACGTCGTCTGCTACGTGCGTGGAATCTTCCTGGTGATGCCCGAGCGTGGCCACCGGATTCTCCGCGGCCGATGCGCGATGCGGATACGCCGTCGGCCCGATGGCGGGATCGCCCATCGGGGCGAAATAGAAAGAAAGCAGCGTGTGGCGGGCGAGTTTGATGTCGTAGAGCACCCCCAACTCCATGATGAAGTCGTGGGGATGCTGGCCGTCGGCGATGGGTTTGCCGAAGGCAGTTTCGCCCTGCTGGAAAAGCAGCGGGTACTGCCGGCCGGTGATGGTGGCGGGTTCGAGGCTCAGCATCGTGCGGGCCGTGAGCGTTCCCGGCCCGGCTTTGCGCTGCGCCATGCCCATCAGCCAGTTGGCGGAGAAGAATTTGTCGGCGCCGCGCGGGCCGGATTGCTGCTCGTCGATGACGAAAACGTTGGCGTGAAACATCAGCGTCCACCCGGCCTTCTTCGTCATGAGCATGGGGACGGGAGTGGAATTGGGCTGGGCGCTGGTGCCGGAGGTGTCGTGGTCGAGGATTTCGTCGAGGAAGGTCTGGGGCTCCATGCCGGCCATACCGGGCATTTGATCTGCAGTCATACCGGGCGTGTTTTGCGTGCCGCCGTCCTTGCTCTGCTGGGCGGTGGTTGAGAGGGCGGTTGCGAAGATCGCGAACAGTAGTGTTGGCAGAGTGAGAGATTTTCGCTTCATTGATGACAATACTCTATCTGCCCCATAGCCTGTGGGGAAGCAGGTAGGTGAACCCTCCGAAGGCTTCCCAGTGCGTGGAGGTGCTGGTGAGTCCCTTTTCGAAGCCGGCGTCGAAGACGAGATTTCTGCGCGCAGTGTAGCCGACGGCCCACAGGTTTCCGACGGCATTGCTGCGCAGGAACGGCTGCGTGAAGCGCCAGATTTCTCCGGATACCGCAAAACCCTTCGCTATTGGATGCGAGATGGAGAGCGTCTGGCCGAACTGCACGCGGTGGACGGCGGGCGTTCCGTCGAGCACTTCGTTGAAGATGGCGTTGGCATCGTAGTGGAAGCCTTTGAGGTCGGCGCTGGCGTAGAACACGGCGGAGTTGCGCGGGCTGCCGAAGTCCAGTTCGGGCGCGCCGCCATCGTAGGCGCGATGCGAATAGCTGGCGGCGAGCGTGGGCTTGGCTCCTTCGCCGGGCATCAGGACCAATTGCGCGCCGAGAAAGACTTCGGCGGTGCCGTTGGCGCTGACTCCGTTCACGGTGTAATGGACTGCGGGTTCCGACGCTTCGATGAATTCGAGGCGGCGCGAAACGGCCAGCTTGATCACTTCGTTGAATTCGTAGCGCGTGGAAAATTCCGGCGAGTCGGTCGCTCCGAGGGTGCCGGTTTCAAATTGCAGGTAGCCGACGGGCGTGAGCGTGGCGGGATTGCTCACGGTAGGCCGCGCCGGATTGGCGGCGGGCTCGTCTTGTGGCGCGGATGTTGCGGATTGCGCTGCGGCAAGCGCGGGGAAGCAGAGCGCGGCGAGAAGCGCGCAGATGACGGTGGGGCGCACGCACGTTTTTACCATGCAGGAAGCCATTTATGAAGGCTGTGATACGCTGGCGGTGCTTTGCGGCCGAGCGGCTTGGCTGTCGGACTGGGCTGTGTGAATCGCCGCTCGCGCAGTTTCTGGAACGGGAGCTTCGATGACGAGTTTCCTTCGATTCTTGCAGGTGTTTTCGCTGGGCGCGTGGGTGGGCTCGATCATCTATTTCAGCGCCGTGGTGGCGCAGGGCGCGTTTCGAACGCTGCCAACCATGGATGACGCGGGGCGCCTGGTCGGCTTCACGCTGGCCGGGCTGCACTCGATGGGCGTGATCTGCGCGGTGATCTACCTGATGGCTTCGGTGGCGCTCGCGAGGGCACTTGGGGCGCTGGCGCGGCCGGCGGCTATTGGCGTGATTCTCATGCTGATCATGACGCTGGTCTCGCAGCGCGTGGTGATCGCGCGGATGGATGTGCTGCGCGCGCAGATGGGCTCGGTGGCCGCGACTCCGCCGGAAAGTCCGTTGCGCGCGGAATTCGACCGGCTGCACGGCGTTTCGGTGAAGCTGGAGGGCGGCGTGCTGCTGATCGGGATTGCGGCGCTGTTCCTTACAGTGCGACGTATGGCGGTTTGAGCCTCGTTAGTGCCGCGCGGAGAAATCGAAAGAAAAAGCGTATCCTTCGCTGTACTCGGAATGACTGCCAAGGCTCGTACGCTTCTTCGGCAGGTAAGTATGCTGATCCGCTCTTGTGGGATTTACTTTGCGAGGGAGCGGATGAAGGCGACCATCAGCCAGGATTGCTGCGAATCGAGCTTGCGCTCGTAGCCTGGCATTTTGCCTTTGCCCTTGTTGAGGATGTAGAACAGGTCGCCGTCGGTGAAGCCTTTCAGCGAAGCGGGATCGCGCCAGTCGCGGCAATCGAAGTGGGACGCCCCGGACATAAACCCTTTGCCGTTGCCGATCTTGCCGTGGCAGACCGCGCAATCGGACTTGAGGTAGCTCTCATTCCCGGCGGCAATGGATTCGGCGGTCATTTTGACCGGATTCTCGCGGCTGGATTCTTCCGCGGGAACCTTGAATTCCGGTGGGGGCGCTGCTGCCTGGCATCCTGCCAGTAACAGGCACGTCAAAAGGCCAGCCGCCGCCAGATCTCTGCGCATCGCACTCCCTTCGAATTCGCCTAAGGCTTTTTTTTCGATGACCAGTGGTTACCGTAGCACGGTCTCAGAAGGCGGTAGGGTGGCTCTCGTCACGCTTATTTGTGACGTGGGTCACTGTCGGGCAGTGACCTGCGGGCGGAGCGCAGTCAGGGGCGTGCGAATGGGTCTCTGTTAGAAACGAAGGAGAGATCCTTCGCGGAGCTCAGGATGGCTGCGAAAAGCCGGATCGGCGTGGACCGGGCTAGCGGGCTGCCGCGACCGGGTCCGCTTTCAGCGTGTCCTGGGATTGCCCCTGGGGTTGGGCGCGGAGGACTAGGACCGGGCAGGCCGCCAGACGCACGACCTTATCGGTCACCGAGCCGAACGCTAGCTTGTGCCAGCCTGTCATGCCGTGGGTGGCGATGGCGATCAGGTCCACGTTGTTGTGTTCGGCGATGCGCAGCAGTTCCATGCTCACATCGTTGGCGGTGCCAATCTCGGCGCGCGCCTTGATCCCGCGCGCTTCCAGCGCCCGTACCATTTCGTCCAAGCGCTTCTGGGCGCACTTGTGCAGTTCTTCCTCGTATTCGCCCTCGTGGAAGAAGGCGGTGGCCGAGGGCAGCCTCGGGATCGCAGGCACCACGTGAACCAGCAACAGCTCCGCTCCCAACCGGGAACCCATGTCCGTGGCCGTTTTCAGGGCTACGTCGGAATGGTCGCTGAAATCGATGGGAGACATAATCAGCTTCGGTGGCAACATGCGTGTTCTCCTTCATAACGAATTGATCGCGAATTGACCACGAATCGGCCGCGAAAAAATCCGGACGTCCCGCTCTTCCGATGCGGCGGGCGCGTCCGGCCCGGCCGATTAGCCGCCCAGCGTGCGGAAGGCCCAGAACAGCGTGGCCGACAAGATAATGGATGCGGGAAGAGTGAGCACCCAAGCCATCGCCAGATTGCGTACCGTGGCCCACTGCAGACCCGTGTGGTTGGCCGCCATCGTACCCGCGACGCCCGAGGAGAGCACGTGCGTCGTACTGACGGGCAGCCCGAACCAGTCGGCCGCGCCGATCGTGAACATGGCGGTGATCTCGGCCGCCGCGCCCTGCCCGTAGGTGAGGTGGTCTTTTCCGATTTTCTCTCCCACGGTTACGACGATGCGCTTCCAGCCGATCATGGTGCCCATGCCCAAGGCGAGTGCTACAGCGACTTTCACCCAGCTGGGGATGAATTTGGTGGCGTTGTCGATATGCTTTTTATAGTTCGAGATAACCGCTGCGTCCGCCGTTGAGAATTGCGGCTTGCCGGATTTCTGCATCAGCCGGAATCCTTCGCTTACCACATACATGTCGTTGCGGAAGTTGCGGACCTTGTCCTGCGGCACTGCCTTCAGGTCCTTGTAGAGCGCCATCTCGGTGCCGATTCCGTTCACGAGTTCGCGCATTGCCAGCATGGTGTTGGGCGTGAAGTTCTTGGTGCGGATGTAGTCGGTCACTTCGTCCCGGGAATCTCCTACGACCGCGGAGGGGTCAACGTAGTGCCCCAGCACATCGGCGGTTTGCGTTGAGACGGCCACGAAGTCCGCGGTCTGACCAGGGGTAATGGCGTGATTGACGGCGTAGGCCGTCGGCACCGTTCCGATCAGAATGAGCATGATGAGGCCCATGCCTTTCTGCCCGTCGTTCGAGCCGTGCGCGAAGCTCACGCCCGTGCAGGTGAGCACCAGCAGCGCGCGAATCCAGAACGGGGGCGGCTCGGTTCCCTTGGGGGCTTCATAGAGCTGCTTGTTGGGAATGAGCGCCTTGCACAGCAGCAACAGAAGGGCGGCGCCCACGAATCCAACCAGCGGAGAGAGCAGCAGGGACTTTCCGATGTTCGTGGCCTGTCCCCAATCCACGCCGCTGGTCCCGCTCTTTACGGACATCAATTGGTTCGCGATGCCCACGCCGATGATCGATCCCACCATGGTGTGCGAACTCGACGCCGGCAGGCCGAAAAACCACGTGCCCAGGTTCCAGATGATAGCCGCGATCAGCAGCGCGAACACCATCGAGAAGCCCGCTTTGCCGCCAACCTGCAGGATCAATTCCACCGGCAGCAGCGAGACGATCCCGAACGCGACGGCGCCGCTCGAGACCAGCACGCCGATGAAATTCCACGCCCCAGACCAGACTACCGCGATGTGCGGCTCCATCGAATGCGTATAGATCACGGTGGCCACCGCGTTGGCCGTGTCGTGGAACCCGTTCACAAACTCGAAACCCAGCGCCACGAGCAGCGCGATTCCCAGCAGCACGAAAGGCATAATCTCGCTGGAATGAACCTGCGCCAGATCGGAAGCGAGATGCGCGCCCGCGTAAATAAAGCCGACGATCAGCGCGACGCCGAAGACGGCCATGCCGATCTTCGCGCCCTTTCCCGCCCCTTCGGTCAACTTTGTGTCTAGTACGGATGCTCCGGTCGCCATTCTTAACTCCTTGAAGCATGCAGATGTTGCATGCTGGATCGTGCGTGCGGGTTGGACACTAGTTCGGGCGTGTTACTCCGGTATGACAAGGATGTGAACCCTTCGTGGCGGCTGTGGAAATGCGTTCGGAGCGCAAGCGAGTCAAGAGGAGTGCCGCAAACGGCACTAGCGTTGTAGTTGTGATCCACGCGGCATACAGGAAATCCCCGATAGCAAAACGGCACGGGATGCGTTCATGGTGTGCCTTTGCTATTTTGAAAATATGTGACTTGAATCACAGGTTCGGTTCTGTTACAAAGTTTTTGTGTCACCGAGTTGGTCGTCAACAGGCGCCTCCCGGGTCTTAAGTTGCACCGGCGGTTTTGCCTAAGATCCACACCCGGCTTAGACAAGTAACGCAGCTACGCAGTCCTCAACCGAAACCCGTCGCAAAGTTTCCCGTTAGACCGCAACGCTCTAATCCCAATTCACCGTTCGCGGGAGTCCTGATTTCATTCGTTCCGTTTCCGCGGGCCTGCCAAATAGAAATCCAACGGAGGGAATTACCAATGGCGACAGGATTGGTGCAGATTGAGCAGGACCGCGAGATTGCCGAGCGTCTGGCAGCGGAAAGGCTGCGGCTGCGGAAGCTGGCTGGATTGGAAGCCCCGAAACATTTTCACAAGCCCATCGAGCGCGCGTTCACCGCGGAAGAGCGCAGCCGCGTCACGATTCTTTTTGGCGGCCTTACCTGGAAACACGAGGAACTGATCCGCGCCGTTTTCCTCGGCACCGGATACCATTGCGAGCGCGTCCCCGTGCCGGACGTTGCCGGGTTTCAACTGGGCAAGGAGTACGGCAACAATGGCCAGTGCAATCCGACGTATTTCACGGTCGGCAACCTGGTGAAATACCTGCAGTCGCTCGAGAAGGCGGGACAGCCGCGCCAGGACATCCTCGACAACTACGTCTTTTTTACCGCAGGCTCTTGCGGCCCGTGCCGTTTTGGCATGTACGAATCTGAATACCGCTTTGCGCTGAAGAACGCCGGGTTCGACGGCTTCCGCGTGCTCCTCTTCCACGATAGCGACGGCCTGAAGGCCGCTTCCGGCGAGCCGGGGCTGAAGTTCACCGTGGATTTCGGGCTGGGCATGCTGAACGCCCTGCACGTCGGGGACGTGATGAATGACCTGATCTACCAGGTGCGGCCCTTCGAAGTGAACAAGGGTGAAACCGAAAAGGTATTCCAGGGCGCGATGGACAAGCTCTCGACCACGCTGCGCGACCGGCCGCCGTTTGAAATCATGCAGCGCGCGCCGAAATGGTCAAAGGACT
>JBEKTG010000039.1:0-21073 GCA_049516275.1 Candidatus Acidiferrales bacterium | reverse complement strand
GCAATGCGGTTCGCAACGTTCTCCGCGAGTATGCGTATCTTTGACATTCAGCGCGATATTTAGGCCTGCTTGCCGGGCTCCTTCTTCGATTCCTTGATGGCGATGCCGAGATCGTCGAGCTGCGACGTGTCTACCTCGGACGGCGAATCCGCCATCAGGTCCTGCGCGGCGGTGGTCTTCGGGAACGCGATTACCTCGCGAATGGATTTTTCGCCGGCGAGCAATCCGACCACGCGGTCGAGTCCCAGTGCGATTCCTCCGTGCGGGGGGGTGCCATAGGTGAGCGCATCGAGGAAGAATCCGAAGCGCTGCCGCGCCTGCTCGTCGCTCAGGCCGAGCGCTTTGAACATGCGCGCCTGCACATCCTGGCGGTGAATCCGGATGCTCCCCGAGCCAAGTTCCACGCCGTTCAGCACGAGGTCGTAGCCCTTCGAGCGGCACTCCCACGGCGCGGTTTCCAGCTTGTCGAGGTCTTCTTCGACAATTCCCGTAAACGGATGCTGCGCGCTTGCCCAGCGCTTCTCGTTTTCGCTCCATTCAAACAGCGCGAAGCCCGTGATCCACAAAAACTCCCATTTGCTGCGGTCGATCAGATTAAGCTTGTCGCCAAGGTAGAGGCGGATCTGCCCCACAACGCCAAGGGAAGTGTCGTTGTGCTGGATCTGCTCCCTGGCCGCGGCGGCGACAATCAAATCGCCGGGCTTTGCGCCGACCTTCGCCGCCAACGCCTTCAGGGCATCCGCGCCAAGGTTCTTTTCGAGTGGCGAGGTGATCCCTTCCGCTGTCACCTTCACGGTGTAGACGCCGCGCGCGCCTGCCGATTTCGCCACTTCGGCTAGCTCGTCGAGTTGCTTGCGCGACCACGAGGCCGCTCCCGGCGCAACCAGCGCCTGCACGTTGCCTTCGAGGCGCAGAGTTTCGCGCACCGGCTCGAAGAAGGAAGTCACATCCTGCAATTCCATACCGAAGCGCAGATCGGGTTTGTCCGAGCCGTAGCGCCGCAGAGCGTCTTTATAGTCCAGGTGGCGGAACGGGCACTTTGCCGTTACGCCGACGACCGCGAAGGCGCGCTCCATCACCCGCTCGATGGCCTCGAAAATATCCTGCTGGCGCGGGAACGACATTTCCAGATCGAGCTGCGTGAATTCCGGCTGGCGGTCGGCGCGGAGGTCCTCGTCGCGAAAGCAGCGCACGATCTGAAAATAGCGGTCCATGCCGGAGATCATCAATATCTGTTTGAAGATTTGCGGCGATTGCGGCAGCGCGTAGAACTGCCCGTGATGGACGCGGCTGGGCACCAGGTAATCACGCGCGCCCTCGGGCGTGGAGCGCGTGAGCATCGGCGTCTCGATCTCGAAGAAGCCCATTTCGTCGAGCGCCTTGCGAATTTCAAAAATCACGCGGTGGCGCAACTCAATGTTCGCGTGCGGGCGCGGACGCCGCAGGTCGAGGTAGCGGTAGCGCAAGCGCGTTTCCTCGCTCGCCGTCACCTCGTCCTCGATCTGGAAGGGCGGTGTCTTCGAGTTGTTCAGGATGTGCAGGCGCGCGGCCAGCACTTCGACTTCGCCCGTGGCAATTTCCGGGTTCGATTTCCCGCGTCGCAGCACGCGGCCCTCGACTGCCACCACGAATTCCGATCGCAACTCCTCGGCCTTCGCGTGCGCCTCGGGAAACTGCTCCTTGTTGAAGACCACCTGCAGGATTCCCGCGCGGTCGCGCAGATCGATGAAGATCAGCTGCCCGAGATCGCGCCGGCGATGCACCCACCCCATCAGCACCACTTCTTTTTCGGCATCGGCCGCGCGCAGCGAGCCGCAGTATTGTGTTCGCTTCAAATTCCCAAGAGTGTCAAGCATATCGGCCAAGTGCTTCGCCCTTTCGTTCCGATTCGAGGTGGATCAGCAATTCGCTCTCCGTCAATTTCTTTTGCTCCGAGTCGGCCAGCCGCTTCAGCGTAAAAGTCCCCGACGTCACCTCGTCCTCGCCGATGATCAGCGCGTACCGCGCACCCAGTTTATCCGCCAAGCCGAGCGATTTCTTGAATTTCATTTCCTCAGCCGGGAGTTCTACGGCAAAGCCTGCGTCGCGCAGCTTGCGCGCGATGCCCACGGCTGTCGGATAGCAGCTTGCACCCATCCGGGCTACAAACACGTCCAGCCCCGGCAGTTTCGGCAGATTGCCGCCTTCCTGACTCGAAAGGATGGCGCGGTCGGTGCCGATGGCGAAGCCGATGCCTTTCGTCGGCGGGCCGCCGAGAAGCTCGACGAGGCCGTCGTATCGCCCGCCACCGCAGACGGCGTTCTGCGACCCCAGCCCTTCGGCGGTCACCTCGAAGGTGGTACGCGTGTAATAGTCCAGGCCGCGGACGAGCCGCCAGTTTTCCTGGTAGGCGATGCCGCGCAAGTTCAGCTCGTCTTTCAATTTCGCAAAGTGCTCGCGGCACGCATCGCAAAGGTGGTCTGAAATGCGCGGCAGCGTCGCGATGATTTCCTGCTCCTCGGGCAGCTTCGAGTCCAGCACGCGCAGCGGATTTGTTTCGATGCGGCGCTGGCTGTCGGCGCCCAGGCGGTCTTCCACCTTGCGCAGTTCCTCGCGCAGAAGCTCCACATATTTCGGCCGGCACTCCTTGCAGCCGATGGAATTCACGTAAAGTGTTGTGCGCGTGAGCCCCACGCGGTTAAACAGCACAAGGAGCATCTCGATCACTTCGGCGTCAATGCCGGGAGCGTCTGAGAGGCCAAGCACTTCCGCGCCGATCTGATAGAACTGCCGGTAGCGCCCTTTCTGCGGGCGCTCGCGCCGGAACATCGGCCCAACGTAGTAGAGCTTCTGGTTCCCGGGCAACGCGTGCATCCCGTACTCGATGTAAGCCCGCACCACCGACGCCGTGGCTTCGGGGCGCAGTGTCAGGGATTCTCCGAATTTTACGTCGGTTATGGCATCCCTTAGTGCTGCGGCTACGACGTCTGTCTCGCGGGGCACCTGAAAACGACCGCTCATCAGCTTATCTTTAAGAGTACGGATCTTTTCGAGAGCGCTGATGTTCTCTGGCGTTTTGGGTAGAAAGCGTCTCTCGAAAGCCTTTTCCGCCCCCGTGATAAACTGCTCGACGGACCGGACGAATTGGATTAGATCATCGTCAGTTTTGGGAATTGCCGCCGCGAAGATCGTCCTCCACTGTCTATACAGCTCGTCGGATATATCGAAGTTATCAAACGTGTACATTTCTTTTGAAACGACGTCTGTTTCGGTACCTACAGCACGCGCGAACAAATCGGTCTCCTCGAAGATTGGAGTGCGGATTTCGCGGAAGTTGAAGGATTCGAACACGTCTCGGGCAGTCCGCTCGAACCAGTTCCACAGCGCCGAATCGGGCGGAAGGATATCGCGGGTTCCTCTGATTGCCCGAAATTGCTTTTGTTCTGTCATGGGCGGCCAGGCAGGGGCGACAACACAAGCTTTTGGCTCCGCCCAGGATGACAGACGAAGATACTCACTTGGAATGCTCCCCCTTGTAAATCTTCAGCAAGTCGACGTATCCCTGCACGCCTTCTTTCATCTTTTCTAGATCTTCGGGCGTGACCTGCCGTCGGACTTTGCCTGGCTGGCCCATGACGAGGCTTCCGGGAGGCACTTCCATGCGCTCGGGAATGAGCGCGCCGGCGGCGATGATGCAGCCATCGCCGATTTTCGCGCCATTGAGGAGGATGCTGCCCATGCCGATGAGGCATCGCGAGCCGACCGTGCAGCCGTGGAGGATCACGCGGTGGCCGACGGTGACGTCATCGCCCACGTGTACTTCATACTCATCGCTCTGCACGTGGACGACCGTGCCGTCCTGAATGCTGCAGCGCGCGCCGATGCGAATCGAATCCACGTCGCCGCGGATCACCGCGCACGGCCAGATGCTGGTGTGCTCGCCGATCACGACGTCGCCGATGACGACCGCCTGCGGGTCCACATAAGCGGTTGCCGCGATTTGCGGCACAAATCCGCGATAGTTCCGAATCAAAGCTGTTCTCCTTGCATATTGGAGGGGCCGTTCAGTTTACCGAAAAAGCGACGATTCAGCGAACCCGCCTAGCGGTACGCAGCCGGTGAATTGCTCTTGCAGCACAGCCACTCCTGGCGATTGCTCTGCCGTTCCTCACAGGATCTGTACAACAGGGGCGCCACCCGCAGCATTTACGGCTTCCAGGCGCGCGACCACGTTTCGAGCCATCGCGTAGATGCTTTTGCCTCCGGGGGCATCCTCGCCAAAGGAAGCGACGGGCTTGCCCGTATCGCCGCCGATGCGTATCTGCGGGTCAATTTCGATCTCGCCCAGAAAGGAAAGCCCGAAGCTCTTGGCCATTTTCTCGCCCTCGCCGTGGCCAAACACATCGATGCGGCCGGCGCAGTGCGGGCACGAAAAGTAGCTCATGTTTTCGACCACCCCGAGGATTTCGACGTTCACCTGCCGGAACATCTCGATGGCGCGGCGCACGTCCGCCAGCGCCACGATCGAAGGCGTGGTCACCACAACGGCGCCGGTAACCGAAACGGTTTGGATGAGCGAAAGCTGGACGTCGCCGGTGCCCGGCGGCAAATCGACCACGAGATAATCGAGTTGTCCCCAGCGCACGCTGCGGAGAAACTGCTGCATCACGCTGTGGAGCATCGGGCCCCGCCAGACGAGCGGCTTGTCGCCGGGATTGAGCAGGCCCATCGAGATCATTTTCACACCGTAAGCCTGCACGGGGATAATGGTGCGCTCGTCCAGCGCGCGCGGTTGCTCGTTGGTGCCGAGCATCACCGGGACGTTCGGGCCGTAAACATCCGCATCGAGCAGGCCCACCGACGCGCCCATGTTCTTGAGCGCGATGGCGAGATTCACAGCGACGGTCGTCTTCCCGACGCCCCCCTTGCCGCTGGCTACGGCAATCAGGTTCTTGACTCCCTCGATGGGCGACGCTTTGGCGGGGGCTTGCCCCGGCCCAGGCATTCCTGGCGGCATGAAATCGAAGTCCTTTCGGGCGTGTCTCTTGCGACGATCCCGCGCAAACGCAACTGCTTCATGATAGACCGCCGGGCAAGCACGGGCAAGGCGAAGGGGCGACCTGCCGAGTTACAACATTGCGAAGGTGCCCGGGCGTCGCTGCCAGGATTCCGGCGCTGTCTGACCCAGGAGGGTTTGTGATCGAGAATGCGTTATCCATCTATTATCATTTGCCGAATTTTGAGTGGACACATCTCGCCTTTGTCGGTCAAATTAGATATTGCAGTGCGCGGGAATGTTTGGGAACTGGGGGATAGGCGATGAAAGAAGCAGTTTATTTGCTGGTATTTGTTCTTCTTTCTCCGTTCGCGGCGAACGCTCAAGAGGCCCAGACTGCGTCTTCCACTTCCGCAGCGGTGGCCGATAACGGTGTCGCGTCCGAAACTCCCGATCGATTCGACTCCGTCGCGCTGGTTCCTTCTGTGACTTTACCGGACTCGACTGCGGGAGGCGCTTCCGCTTCGAACAGCGCTTCGGCGCCGCAGACCCAGAACAAGGTGCTGAATGTATTCCACACGTACGCCTTCCAGGCCTATGGCGGTTACACGTTTGTGCGTTTTTATGCCTTTCCAAACTTAGCGGCGAACCGGAATGGTGTTGACGTTTCGATGTCGTATTTTTTCCGAAAGGGATTATTCGGAGTCGAAGGAGCCGTGACCGGCACCTTTGGCTCGATCGGCGGGGAGACGTCTGATTTTGCCTTCGTCGGGGGAGGGCCCCGCGTCCGTTGGTCCGCGTGGCGAGGGCTTCAAATCTGGGGGCACGGCCTTGTGGGGGACAGCCATTTCAGCCCCCAATTTGCAAATCTTACGAAGGACGGGCTTAGCTACGAAGGGGGCGGCGTCGACATTCCGTCCCACTGGCGGCGCTTCATGTACCGAGGCGAAGTAGACATGATCGGCAGCCGCTTATACAGCACCACGCAGTACAGTCCCAAGGTATCCGCCGGAATCGTTTTCGAATTCTAAAGGTACGGCTGCCCAAAGCAACCTGCATCGACCTCAATTCATCTCCGTCATTCGATGGCGATGTGGCCCGGGCGGCGACGCACTCGCTGCAGCGTGAACGCAATGGGAATACAAGCAAAACATAAGAGCGCCAGGTAGCGGAAGTCGTCCACGTACGCCCAGAGTTGGGCCTGTTGCGACATCGTCAGCTCGATCAGTTTGCGCGCGCGGTTCACAGCCGTGACCGGGTCGGCATGAGCCTCCATCAGCCGCGTGGTGGATTGCAGCGCGCGTTGCAGAGCGGGCGATCCGGCCGATACCGAGTGAACGATTTCCGACTGGTGCACCTGCGCGCGCCGCACCAGCAGCGTGTTTACCACGGAGATTCCGATGCTCCCGCCCACGTTGCGCAGCAGATTGTAGAGGCCCGCCGCATTTCCCACCTGTTCTTTTTCGAGTTTTCCCATGGCCACGGTTACCAGCGGCACGAACACGAACCCGATGAAGAACCCGCTCAGGATGATCGCCCAAAACATCGAGAATTCGCCAATCTGGGTGTCTACTTTGCCCAGCCAGAGGGTGCAGGCGCCGACACCGGCAAACCCGGTGGCGATGAGCCAGCGGTTGTCGAGCCGCTCGGTTAAGAGCCCCACCAGGGGCATCGCGAAGATCGCTCCGACTCCTCGCGGGCTCACGGCCCACCCGGCCGCGAGCGCGGTGTACCCGAGGAGCGTCTGAAAAAATAGCGGCAGGAGCGTGACAATTCCATAGATCACCACGCCGAACAGCGCAATCAACAGGCAGCCAACGGCAAAGTTGCGGTTCTTGAATATCTTCAGGTCGACCAGCGGCTTCTCGCGCGTAAGCTCCCACGCAAGGAAGGCAATGAATGCCGTGATCAGGATCACGACCGCCCAACGGATCCAGGTGGCGCCGAACCAATCGTCCTCCTGGCCCTTGTCGAGGATGATCTGCAGAGCACCCAGCCAGACGGTGAGCAATCCGAGCCCGATTCCGTCGAGCCGGCCTGGCTTCGCGTTGCGAATGTAAGGAGGATCGTGCACAAAACGCGAGATGAGAATTACCGCGAGGATGCCTATGGGAACGTTGATGTAGAAAGCCCAGCGCCAGGTGTAGGTCTCGGTGATCCATCCGCCCAGGGTCGGCCCCAGCACGGGCGCCACCACGACACCCAGTCCGACTGCGGCCAGGGCGGTTCCGCGCTTCTCGGGCGGGAACGTCTCCAGGAGGATCGCCTGCGACATCGGCTGCAGTGCGCCGCCTCCGGCTCCCTGAATCGCTCGGGCGATCAGAATCATAGCCAGGCTCGCCGCGGATCCGCACAGGAACGAGGAAATTGTGAAGATTACGATACAGGTGATTAGAAAACGTTTGCGGCCGAATCGCAGCGCAAACCATCCGCTGGCCGGAAGCACCACCGCGTTCGACACCAGATAGCTGGTGAGGACCCAGGTGGCTTCGTCATTGGTGGCGGAAAGGCTGCCGGCTATGTAAGGAAGGGATACGGCGGCAATCGAGGTATCCAGAACTTCCATGAAGGTCGCGAGCATTACCGCGACCGCGATTACCCAGATCATCGCGCCGGTCGGAGCGGCGTCGAAGGCGTCCGCCTGGTTCTGGTTTGTGAGAGTGCCGGCCGCGCTGCTCATCTATCGGATCTGCATGAAATTTCCAACGTCAAAAATTCCGCGACACGTGTAATACAGCCGTCCTGCTCCCTGAAAAGTAGATTCAGCATCCTACTTGATAGACTCACGTAATTTTAAGTGCTAGGGTGAATTTGGGAGCTGGCATCGCCCCACGCTGTTGCTTTCTGCTCAGAAGCAGGAGCTCATCGAATGGATAACACACCGCGGCCGAATCCAAAAAGCAAAAAGAAAAGCTGCACAGAGGACAACGATCCTCCAGAGAAGCTCGATATTGTCGAAGAGGCTTCCGAGGAGTCCTTTCCGGCGAGCGACGCTCCAGGCTGGACCTCCGGCCCCGAACCCGCGCAACCTCCGAAGTAGATTTGCCCGCAACTCTGGATTGTTCCACGACATCAAATGCCCGAAGGCAGGAGGAGTTCCAGGGAGCTTTCTCATGGACCTGTTCGACGAATTGAAGATTCGCGATGTGACCCTGCGGAATCGCATTGTGGTTTCTCCGATGTGCCAGTATTCGTCCCCCGATGGATTCGCCACCGATTGGCACCTGGTTCATTTGGGGAGCCGCGCGGTGGGCGGCGCCGGACTTGTGCTCACCGAGGCATCGGCAGTGACGCCGGAAGGCCGAATCAGCGCGTGTGATCTCGGCATCTGGAAGGACGAACACATTGACATGCTGGCGCGCATCGCGCGGTTCATTCGCGCGCAAGGCGCGGTTCCAGGCATGCAGCTAGCCCACGCGGGCCGTAAAGGGAGCACGCAGAGGCCTTGGGAGGGTTCCAGCGGAGTTGCGGAATCGGAAGGCGGATGGATCCCCGTGGCGCCTAGCGCTCTCCCTTACAATTCGAAATACCCGCAGCCGAAGGCCCTCGACGAAGCCGGTATCCGGAGAATCGTGGACGCGTTTGCCGAAGCGGCGCGCCGGGCCTTGCAGGCGGGGTTCGAGGTGATTGAACTGCACGCCGCGCACGGCTACCTGATCCACGAATTTCTTTCGCCGCTTTCCAACCAGCGCACGGACTCCTATGGAGGCTCGCTCGACAACCGGATTCGATTTCTGGCCGAGGCGGTTACGGCGGTGCGAAAGGTGTGGCCCGCAAGTCTGCCGCTGTTTGTTCGCATTTCGGCTACCGATTGGGTCGATGGAGGCTGGGACGTAGACCAGTCGATTTATGCAGCTAAGAGAATTGCGCCGCTCGGGGTGGATTTGATCGACTGTTCGTCAGGCGGCCTCGATCCGCGGCAGAAAATTCCGGTACAGGCTGGTTACCAGGTGCCCTTCGCACAGCAAATCCGCGACAGGGCCGGCATCCTCACCGGCGCGGTCGGCATGATTGAAGTGCCGGAAATGGCGAGCGAAATCCTGCGGACGGGAAAAGCCGACGTCGTGATTTTCGCGCGGGAATTTTTGCGCCGCCCGTACTGGCCGCTCGACGAGGCGCGCAACCTGGGAATTCTGGCGTCCTGGCCGGTGCAATATCTGCGGGCGGCTCCCGATGGCAGCCACGCGCGTGAGGCATTGGAGCCGGTTGTATCGTCTCCGCAGAGTACGCGAGCGCAGAACGTCAAAGCGGAAGTTTCCTAAACTCTCACCGGCGCATGAGGCGTCCTAGCAATGCCTGGGCTTCTCCGACCTGAAGCAACAAGGCAGCCGCGAGATAAATCATTCCGTAGGGAATGAGAACGACAATTCCTACGAGAACCGGCGCGTGCGCGCGGAAAAAATGATGGATCAGCCAGCCGATCGCGGCGGCTGAGGCAGCCGCGAGCCAAAGCCTGGCTAGGTAAGCGGCCGGGATTCCCGTGCGCCCTATCCGGCGATTCAATGTGTGGCGCAGGAGCGTAAATTCCACCCACGACGCGATTCCCGCGGAGATGGTGAGTCCCACGACGCCCCAGCGCGCGTCAATTCCAAGCAGGCGCGGCAGCGGAATCGCGCCCAGATAGCCGAGAATGGTCGTCAGCACGACGCGAACGATGGCGAAGCGCAGCGGCGTCTTTGTATCGCGCAGGGCATAATACGCGGAAGAATAAAGGCGTCCGAGCGTCGAGGAAAGCAGGCCGACCGTTGCCCCGGCGAGAATCGCCCATACGTACAGGGCGTCGGTGTGGGTGAAGCGCCCGGTCTGATAGATGGCTCCGACGATGACGTCTCCTAGGACCAGAAAAGCTACCACCGAGGGCAGCACAAAAAATGCGATCTGGCGAAGGCCGGGGTCGAGGCGCGCGCGCAGGGCCTCCGCCACTTCCCGGTCATCGCCGATGGCGCCGGACATGTGAGGAAGCTCGGCGGCGGAAACCGACATGCCGAAGAGGCTCACAGGCAGAGTGAAAAGGATCTGGGCGTAAGAGAACGCAGACAGCGCGCCGGTGCCGAGCCAGCTTGCCAGCCACGCGTCCACGTATCCGCTGATCTGAACGACGCCGCGGCCCATGAAGACGGGACCGAAGTTGCGGACAACCGTTTTGACATTGCCCGTCTGATAGTTCAGGGAAAGTTTCAGGCCGCCTAGGAGCCGCAGTACCACAGGCAGCTGCACGGCAACCTGAAGGGCGCTGCCCACCACCGATCCCCAGGCCACGATGGCCGCGAGAGGGTATTGCGCGTAGCGGCCTCCGAATCCCCACAACGTCGCGATCATCGCCGCGTTCCAGATCACCGGGGCGGTGTAGGAGAGGAAAAAGCGCCGGTGGCTGTTGAGGATGCCGAGGCACCAGGCGGAAAAGACCAGCAGCCCCGCGCCGGGGAAGAGAATTCGCACCAGCCGAATGGTCAATTCGCGCTTCTCGCCGTGGAATCCTGGGGCGATTGCGTCGATCAGATACGGCGTTGCCACGAGGCCGATCAGCACGAGAATCGAGGTCGTCAGCGCCAGTAGAGCCGCAACAGCCCCGGCGGTTCGCCGGGCCTCTTCGTCGTCCTCGCGGGCGAGCAGGCCGGCGTAGACGGGAATGAACGAAGCCGAAAGCACTCCCTCGCCAAACATATTCTGGAGGAAATTGGGGATGCGGAAGGCGGCGTTGAAGGCGTCGGCCGCGTCGGAATTGCCGAAGTAGTGCGCGAAAATCCGCTGCCGGACCAGCCCGGCGATACGGCTCAGGAATATTCCCGAGGCTACGAGAAATGCGTGGCGCTTGGACGCGCCGTGTTGCGCTTTTCTCTTCCCGGAACTTTCCTCGAGCACAGTGGCGCTTTCATTCCGCATAGGCAGGGAATCAATTCATTACAAGAGTTACTCGCGGGGATGTCAACCGGGATTCTGGCGGCTGTGCGTTGGTGAACAGCGGAAGTGGGGAGTGCGTGCCCCGGAGCCGGTATGCGGATGCTTGGGCGTCTTGCGGAGGCTATTCGCGAAGAGTTGCGTGCAGGCTCAGCTGGCTGTCCTTCAGGACTTCCAAATCACGCTCCCAGGTTTGCCTGCTTTGGACGCGCACTTCCACATGATGCGAACCCGCCGTGAGCCGGATGGTCGAGGGAGTCTGGCCCACGAATTTGCCGTCGATGTAAATATCGGCGTCCGGCGGTTCAGAAGTAATCGCCACGCTCCCGCCCTCGGAGCTGTTCTTTTGCTCGCCGGGGCGAAGCGCTTCCGCGGTGACGGTAGGCGGACGCATCGGTCCAACGTTTCCGTATGTTTCGCTGGACGCGCCATTGCCGGAGGGAATTGCCTCGAGCTTGATTTCAAAGTGATCGGCCTTCAGCAGGAAGTAGTTGCCGCGGTGGCGGCCCGTCACAGCGACCCATTCGAAGGGGCCATTGGTCAAAGTGACCTGCTGCGCCAGATATCCCTCCTTGGAGATGCGTACGGTGAAGGCGTGTTCGAGTCGGGCGCTGAAAGCCGTGTGGGGCTTGTGAAAATAGCTGCTGGGATAATCAATGTGGTACGGCGTTGTGCCGGCGACGGCTCCATTGATTTCAACCGTTGCGCCCGGCGGAGACGTCGTGATGGTAAGCGATTCGGCGCGCGTCGCCGCGGCCAGCAGGGAAGACGCCAGCAGGAGAAATGCCAATAAACAGGGTTGCCTCGACGGCCGCATCGGAGCCCTCCGAGGAATTAGACGGGAACAATGGCACCGGCTGCCGGAAATGTCAATTGCGGGATTCGGGCTTTCTGGCCGGAAAAGGGCCACGGGAAACGGGCGATACAGGCTATTTGATTATTGATGCGCGCCGGCTTCGTTGACGCGCCTGAGGGCGGCAGATATAGTGGGCAAGTAAAGCGCAACAACCTCAACAACCGCGCCCAATGGACTCGCGACTCCTGCATGAACTGAAGAAACTGCTCGGCTCTGAAGGCGTTCTCCACGAGCCTGAAGACCTGCTCTTGTACGAATACGACGGTTCGGTGGAAGTGGCGAAGCCGGCCTGCGTCGTATTTCCGCGCAATACCGAAGACGTGGTTGAGATTGTGAAGCTGGCGAATCGCTACGAGACTCCTCTTGTCGGGCGCGGCGCCGGGACCGGACTTTCCGGAGGGGCTCTCGCGCGACAGGGCGGGATCGTGGTGGTGTTTTCGCGCATGAACCGCGTGCTCGAAGTGGACGTGGAGAACCAGCGGGCGACGGTTCAACCGGGCGTCGTGAATCTGGATTTGAGCATCGCCGTGGCACACACAGGACTTCATTTCGCGCCCGATCCATCCAGCCAGAAGGCTTGCACCATCGGCGGGAATGTATCCGAGAATTCGGGCGGTCCGCACACGCTGGCATACGGCGTCACGACGAACCATGTGCTGGGCATGACGGTCGTGCTCCCAACGGGGGAACTTGTTCGCCTGGGCAGCGCGGCGGTCGATTCGCCGGGGTACGACTTGAGCGGCCTTTTCGTCGGTTCCGAGGGAACGCTTGCGCTCGTGACCGAGATTACGGTGAAGCTCACGCGCCTGCCGGAAGCGGTGAAGACGCTGCTTGCGGTGTTTGACACCGTGGACGACGCCACGGAAACGGTGGCTGAAATTACGCGGCGGGGAATCACTCCCGCGGCCTGCGAGATGTTCGATAGCTGGACGATCCGCGCCGTGGAGGATTACGTGCATGCCGGCTACCCGGTGGGTGCCGCGGCCGTGCTGCTGATCGATGTCGATGGACTGCGCGAAGCGGTGGAATCCGAGGCGGAGGAGGTGGCGGACATTTGCCGCCTGCATCATGCGCCCGAGGTGCGGGTCGCTCGCGACGCGGCCGAGCGTGACCTTCTGTGGAAAGGGCGCAAGAACGCGTTCGGAGCGGTAGGCCGGATTTCGCCGACGTACTACGCCATGGATGGCGTGATCCCTCGCACGAAACTCGCCGTTACACTGCGGCGGCTGGCCGAGATCGGGGCGAAGTACGGCTTCGAGATCGGCAATATTTTCCATGCGGGCGATGGCAACCTGCACCCGCTGATTCCTTTCAATGGCCGCGACCGCGATGAATTTCGCCGCGCGATTGCCGCCGGCACCGAAATCATTCGCTGCTGTATCGAGATGGGCGGGGCGATTACCGGCGAGCACGGCGTCGGAATGGAAAAGGATCATCTGATGCCGTATCTCTTCAGCGCAGCCGACCTTGAGCTGATGCGCGGCGTCCGCGACGCATTTAATCCATCCGGCTTGCTCAATCCGGGGAAAATCTTTCCGACCGCCAAGGCTTGCGGCGAGATCTATGCGCGTCCCGCGGCTGAAACGAGCACCAATCCCGCATGAGTATCGCCAGCATGACCGCTCCCTCGCGTCTGGCGAGCATTAGCGGACCGTCTCACGTCGTCAGCGAGTCGCCCGAACTCGGCGCATATGAGATATGCGGAAAAAGGCCGGCTGCGGTGGTGCGGCCCGGATCGAGCGAGGAAGTTGCCGAGATCGTGAAATTTGCCGCGGCGGAAAAGCTGGCGGTCGTGCCAAGTGGCGCGCGGACGAAGCTCTCGCTGGGTTTGGCTCCGCGCCAGTATGACGTCGCCCTGGACATGACGCGGCTCGACCGCGTGGTCGCTTACGATCCCGCCGATCTGACGCTGGGCGTTGAGTCTGGCATCCCTTTGCACAAGCTAGCGGCAGTGCTGGCCGAGCACAAGCAATGGCTCCCGCTCGCTGTCCCGTATATGGAGCGCACCACGATTGGCGGCACGATCGCGTCCGGCATGGATACTCCGCTGCGGCAGATGTATGGCACGGCTCGCGATTATGTCCTTGGAATGGAATTCGTGACCGGGCACGGCGTCACGGCGAAAAGCGGCGGCCGCGTGGTGAAAAATGTGACCGGCTACGACATGCACAAATTGATGATCGGCGCGCTGGGAACGCTGGGCGTGATGACCAAGATCAACTTCCGTACGTTCCCGCTGCCTGTTGACACGCGCGGATTCGTGGCCAGCTTTGCGAGCGCCGAGCAGGCGCTCGAACTCAGGCATGTGATTGCGCATTCGCCGCTCCGGCCGCAGGCGGTTGAAATTCTCAGTTCCGGCGCTGCCAGAATTCTTCGCGGGGATGTGGCGGCGAGGATTGCTCCAGGTCCATCTGCCAGCGAGGTATTTTCCAAGGTGCACTGGACCTTGGCTGCCGACTTTTCGGGCAATGAAAAGGTTCTGGATCGTTGCGAGCGCGATTTGCGCCAGATGGGCGAAAAATGCGGCGGCGAGAGCTTCGTCGTGCTGTCGCCGGATCAGATGCTTCCCGCAGCCTCGCGCAAACGCGAATTTATACCGATTGCGCTGGCATCTTCGCCGGCAGCAACGATTGTGAAAATGGGCGTGCTGCCCACGCGCATGAACGAAGTGCTGGCGAGCGCCGCGAGAGCCGCCGAAACCAATTCTCTGCCGTGGGCCGCCATCGCGCGAGGGGTGGGCGTCATTTACTTCACGCTCCTTCCGAAGGACCGGAGTGACGAAACGCGCCTTCGAGTGATCCAGGCTACCGATCAGATTCTTTTCGAATGCGCGGGGCTCGGAGGCTATGCAACGATTCCGTGGAGTCCGGCGGAATGGAAAAGCTCACTGAAGGTGTGGGGTCTCGAACGAGGCGACCTCGATCTGATGCGCAAATTGAAAACGCTCTTCGATCCTTCTGGAACCGTCAGCCCGGGCCGCTTTGTGGGAGGCTTGTAGGCGATGGGTCCGCCTCCGATGGCGCCTGCGTCGCACGAAGACGCGCCTGTCGATGTCGCGGCGGGCCCGAGCGGGTTTTCAGGCCCCGACAAGCCCGAATACTCCGTCTATTCGCACTGCGTCCATTGCGGGCTTTGTCTCAATCATTGTCCTACCTACCGCCTGTGGGGGCAGGAAGCCGATTCGCCGCGCGGGCGTATCCGGCAGATCGAGTTGGTGGACCAGGGGAAGCTGGAGCTGGGCGATTCGTTCGTCGAGCACATCGACCGCTGCCTGGATTGCCGCGCGTGCGAAACGGCGTGCCCGTCGGGCGTTGAATATGGGCGCCTGATCGAAACGGCGCGCTCGCAAATCGAGCAGCACTACAAGCGCCCGTTGGCTTCGCGGCTGGCGCGCGATTTTGTTTACCGGCGGCTCCTGCCATATCCCTCGCGGATCGCGACAGCGGCGCGATTCCTGAAATTCTATCAGCGCTCGGGACTGGCGGCGCTGGCTCGCGCGACGGGCATCCTGCGCTTGCTGGGACTACAGGATCGCGAACGGCTGCTGCCGCGCATCGATTCGGAGTTTTTCTTCACGGAACTGGGCAAGACGTTTCCTGCTCACGGTGCGCGGCGCGCGCGCGTTGCACTGTTTGCCGGGTGCGTCGCGCAGGTGACGTTCAGCGAGCTCAATCGCGCCACGATCCGCGTCTTGCAGGCGAATGGCTGCGAAGTCGTGGTGCCGGAGGGGCAGGTCTGCTGCGGAGCGCTGCCCAATCATGCCGGAGTTCGCGATGTGGCGCGGGACCTCGCGCGCAAAAACTTCGGCGCATTTCCGGTGGACGAGTTCGACGCGATCGTCACGAACGCCGCCGGGTGCGGCTCAACGCTCAAGGAATTCACGCATCTTTTTACGCCGGAAGATCCCGCGTACGCGCAAGCCGCGAAGTTCACAAAAAAGATGCGCGACGTTACCGAGTTTCTCGCGGAACTCGGGCTCACTGCGCCGCTGCGGCCCGTGCCGCTGCGGGTCACCTATCAGGATTCGTGTCATCTGACCCACGGGCAGAAAATCCGCGAAGCCCCGCGTAAGCTGATTCGCGCCGTTCCCGGGGTGGAATTAGTGGAAATGCCGCTGGCCGATCAATGCTGCGGTTCGGCAGGCGTTTACAACGTGACGGAGACCGAGGCGTCCCTCGAATTGCTCTCCAGGAAGATGGACTGCGTTAAGCAGACCCAGTCGCGGGCCATCGTCACCGCGAATCCCGGCTGCATCCTGCAACTCCGCGCCGGCGTCAGCATCCATGCAACGGATCAGGAAGTTCTCCACGTCGTTGAGCTTCTCGACCGCTCAATCTCTGCAGCTTAGCTCTATTTCTCACCGACTAGGTAGCGGCAGCCGGTCGCGCCCATCCGTGCGGAATGGACGGCGCCCGCGGGAACATCGCAGCGCTCGCCTATGCGGTACGTCTGCGACTGGCCATTCATCGTGAGCGCCATCTCGCCATCCAGAATGATGTGCGCGGTCAGCCCTGCGTGCGTGTGGTCGGCATAAAGCGCGTTCGGGCCATCCTGCCAGACGAACGTGTGGGAGAAACCCTCGGCTTCGAGTTGCTTGCGATAATCCTCCTCGCCGAACTTTGTGTTCATACCAGCGCTCATAACAGGCCGAATTATAGCAGCGGAACATCTGAACGGGATTTTCTGCTGAGAGAAAAGGGGGGCTCGCGGGCGGAGCGTGGTGGGGGTGTCCGCCCGCGAGTACTGCGTACTACGGGATCAATCTCAATTTTGCGGCGGCGGAGGAGGAGGGCCCTGACCCTTGCCGCGGAATCCCATTTTCCCGCCCGCTTTCAACGTGTAGTCCGATGGAACCTGGAACAGCGACGCGTCCGGCTCGGTTCGAACAACATTGGTAAGCTGAAACACGTTGTCGCCGGTCCGCGGATCGCTGCGCTTGATCAACACGTTCATCTGCAGGTCCGGCGAATACCAGCGCTCCACGGTGATCACAATCGGCTTTTCGTTGCCGATGGCTCCCGCCGGAATCGTACGGGTGGTGAGCGTCCCTTGCGCGGAGATACCATTCACCATCTGAGTGCCGAGCGATGTAGTCGCCGCCTCGTTCTGGCCGAATCCTGGAGGCGGTCCGCCGCCTTCCTTGCCGAACCGACCGCCGCGCAACGGAAGCTTGCGCGCTATTTTCTGGTCCGGTTGCAGAATGTAATTCGCCGATGCCACGGGATCCTTGATCAGGACCACATGCGGCGGGGTCTTGCCCGAGGTAGCCCAATCTCCGATGGCTGGGAGCGTCATGTCCCGGCGGGTGCGGCCATTGCTGTCGCGAGCAAGCGTTCCGTTCGTCGTGCGCTGGATATGGTTGCCATCGGGGAATACCTGCGTCGTCGCCTGCGAGAAGGCGGCAGTGAAAGGAGCGCCGGTGACGGTCTTCCCGCCTCCCAGGCCCGCTTCAAAGCCGACAAATCCCATGGCATCGTCTGGAGAAAAACGGCCCGGACCTGGCCCAATCGGCGGAGGCCCGGCTGGCGCGGATTGGGCCCATACCGTGGCGCCCGTCGCGAGCGCCAACAGCATTACCACCGAGCATCCGGCGAATCCAAGCTTGCCTCTCACTGTCATTTCCATGTGCCTCTCTGATTGAGTCAACGTCTGACCCATTCAACTACTGATCCAAATTTGCTTGCGCCACCAGCCGGATGGCCTGTGGCGCGCCATCCTCGCTGAGCACGATGTCCGCCGGAACCTGCTCGGTCGCGCTCACATCTGCCACTGGAAGTCCCAGAGAAGCGAGCGCCGAACGCGACAGAACTACCCGCACCACCGCGCCATTTTCGAGCGTTGCGGGATCGGCGGCGTAGGGCAGCGAGACGAAAGCCGTTTCATCCGGGGAGTCCGGCAGCCGGTTTTCGGCGACTTCGACGGGCGACACGATAGTCGCAGCTCCATTCGCACTGGTCTCCGGCGTCGATTTGCCATGGAATACCGAACCGTGACGCAGGGACACGCCAAGGGCCAGGAGAATCGCCGCAGCGACGCCCAGCGCCGCAAGCCGCCTCTGCATCCTGCGCCGGGAGGCTGCGGCATTGTGCACCCTGAATTCCTTGAGCAAATGCGCTTCGATGCGCGGCGGAGCCTCCAGATGAGCCTCGCGCAAAGCGATGGTCTGGAGCGAAAAATCCAGCGACTCGGCGTCGGTCATCAACTGCGCGCAACGGCTGCACGATTCCGCGTGGACGAGGGCCACCTCCCGGAGCGCCAGGCCCCGAGTACCGGGCCGGTCGAGATCGTGCAGAACCTCTTCAAACTGCGAGCAGTCCATCGAGGTTACCTCTTCGTTTTCGTTCATTCGCCCACCGCCGATGCGCGCCGCGCGGGTTGCGCGTCGCGAAGCTTTTCAAGCAATATGGCCCTGGCCCGGTGCAGCCGCGAGCGGACCGTACCTACCGGGCATCCGAGCGCCGCCGCCGTCTCCTCGTAACTCATCTCCTCGAGCTCGCAAAGCACCACAACCTCGCGGTAATTCTCAGGCAGCGTGTTGATGGCCTTTCTCACGCGGCTCACGGCTTCCATCGAGGAAAATTCGTCCCGGCTCGTGGGCACCGCATAATGGCCGTTCCCATTTCCGTTGCGGCTATTGGTGTGGTGACCGTTTCCAGACGCCAGAGGCCCGAAGTCATCCGCATCCCCTACCAGAGGGACGAGCCGACGGTCCTGCTCCCAGCGTTTGCGGAGGTGGTTGCGCGCCACCCCGAAGAGGAAGCCTGCACTCATATGCAGGGCAAAGCGGTAGATAGAAGGGTGCCGGCGCTTATAGAGGAGACCAAAGGCTTCTTCGTCTCCGGCCAGCAAACGCCGTACTAGACCGTCATCTGTGAGTTCAGTGGTGCCGGTCATCTCACCCTTTGGACGGCCAACCCTGCTTCCCGTTACATATTCCGGCGGCCAAACGGGATAGTTCCACTGATTTGAGGGGGCAGGGCCGCTAGAAGACGTCTCCACGGGCCACCACGGTTTCCGGTCGAGCTGCATAGAAATGGAATGCGACCAAAAAGGCCGCCCCCGCGAGGTAGCTCAACGCGAAGGCGGGAGCGGCGAAAAGGCTAATCACGGTTTCGATCCCGCGCTCCGTGATCCGAAAGGCATGGATCAGCCCCACGCAGGAGAGCCCGGCAGCCGCGAGCAGCCAGGCCGCGGCCGGGAGGAACCGGCGGTCCAGCATCAGCGCGATTGCCGCAGTCCAGATCATTGAGACAAGCAGGGCGCCCTGGCTGAGCGCGATCAGGCCGTAAATGGGCAGTTGGTCACCGAAGAGCGGAGCACCCTGGAGAAAATTCGAGCCCCCCGTGCGCAGTGCCAGATCGATCAGCCCCACCGCCCAGGAGGCGAGAAGCGGCACCAACCCGAAGGCCACAGCGATGGCATGGGATTTGGGCACTTCCGTGAATGCCTGCGCGACCATTACCAGCCCGAACCACACGACGATCATCGCTACTACTTCCATCGGCACGACGCGCAGGAAGGGAACTACCATCCCGGAAAGACACAGGAACATAGTCGCCGTGCCGCTGAGGATCGAATAGCCCGCTCGCGCCCCCAGCGATTTGTGTGCCATGTGCCCGAAGTAGAGCGAGGTCGGGAATGGGCTGCCGAACAGGGCTGCCGCTACGGTCGCCAGGCCGTTGACGAGCAGAGACGGCATCGTGGGGTAATCGTCTCCGGCGACCTGAACGCTCTCGAGCACCTGCAGGGAAACGATCGTGTCGAGCGTGCTCATCGGAAGGATGATCGAAAGAAACTTCCATCCCTCAGACTGCCGCAGAAATGTGAACAGATTCACCGGGTGTGGCAGATAAATCCCCGGCGATATAGACGCTTGCAGTACCGGCAGGTGGTAGAGGTGCGCCCACTTCAGTAGCGCTGTGAGTATCGCCCCGGTGACGATGCAAACCAGGCCACCCGGAATGCGAAAGGGAAGCCGTATGCGCGCGGAGAAAACCGCGAGCACGATAATCGCGGGAAGCAGCGCGAGTTCCGGCGTCTGGAAAATCCTCAGGACGAAGCCCAGGCAGAGGAAGGCCATGGCGATGCCCGCCAGCGGACAAAGCAGCGCCGCCCGCGGCGTGTGGCGCCGCAGCCAGTCCGTGCAGAACGCGCCCGCTGTTTGCACGATGCCGCTCAGGAAAGACGCGAACACGCCGGCTTGCCACGCGAGCGTGGAGTTGTGCGTACGCTCGTACACCGGAAGCATGATCAGAAAAATATAGGCGAAAATAGTGGGGGCGTTTACGCCGAAGGGAATCGCGGTGACGTCATCGCGCCCGGTGCGCAGTGCCAGCTTGTGAGCTTGCCACGCATAGAAGATATTCCCCGCGAAGATAGAAAGCGCGACGCCCGGCAAAATCCGCGTGGTAACCATGCTGGCGGGGAAGCCGCAAAGGGGAGCCAGACCGGCAATCAGGAGCAGATCGGGTAGTCCGCTGAAGAACAGCGCGAAACATCCATCCCAGTCTCCCGGCACGAACCACGGCGGGGAAGTTTTCGGGACGGCGAGCGCCTCGGCCATGATGTGCGCTCAGGCCGTCCCGTACCGCAACCCAATCTTCTTCAGCCACTGCCGGTAAGCGATGGCGGCGCGGTCGGAGGTCAAATGCAGCTCCGCCTGCAAATCGAGAGGCAGAAGCTCCGGCCGTTGCGACTCGACCACCGGCACGTCCTGCGCGGTGACGACGTCCTGAAAACGGCGAAGCTCTTCGGCGGGAACGTCATGCCCGTAGTTCAGGGCCATGATCAGCCAGATGCGGCTTTCGCATTCCGCCACAGGCGTGATCGTCGAAAACATCGCGAAGCGATTTTCGCCGTTGGCCTTCATGAACGACGCGGTCAACGGACGCTGCACGTGGAATGTGTAATGCACTTCCGCCGAGCGCCCCGTGCCATCGGGATCGGGCTGCCAGACCGGAATGTCCCGGGCGACCAGGCAATCCGGATACACGTCAACTTCGTAGTCGCCGATTTCCGCGCGCGACGCGTCTCCCAGAAATCCCGCGTGAACGAAGGGGAAATGTCCCACGTCCAGAAAATTCTCGACGACACGCGGGCCGTTCGCCCGGTAGAGATAAGGGCCGGCGGGTATCTTTCGGAAAGACGAATCGTCCCATTCGGGGAACGCCGGAACATCCTTCGCCGGCTTGCCTAGCGACATCCACACCAGCCCGTATTTTTCCTGTACGGGATACGTCGTGGCGCGCGCGCGCAGCGGCGGGGGACGGTCGGGATGCGCGGGAATGCGTGCGCAGCGACCCGAGGAATCGTACTGCCAGCCGTGGTAAGGGCAGGCCAGGCAA
>JBEKTG010000038.1:0-12899 GCA_049516275.1 Candidatus Acidiferrales bacterium | reverse complement strand
GGCATAAGCTTCCAGAGAGGCCGCGTGCAAGGCGGTGTGGACTATTTCCACAGCAAACAGACCAACAGCATTATTTCCGTGAGCGGTAGGCCCATTCGCTACGTCAACCTCGGAGAGCTCACATTCAACGGCGCCGAACTCGAGGGAAAGTATTATTTCCGCAAGAACTTCTTCCTGGAAGGATCGATGCTCTATCAAACCAACGTGGACGGGAACGGGAGAAACGATGTAACTCCCATCCCCAACCTTGGCTTTAAGGCCGGGGGAAGCTACGAGGATAGACACGGACTCTCAGTCAGCCTATTCGAAGTCTCCGACGGGACGATTAACGGCTATAGCAATTCCGTCAACCCCGTTCAGGGCTGGCACAATATTCTCAACGGAGACCTGCGCTACGACCTCGGCAAGGCCCTCCACCTTTCGGACAGAACCGGCGTGTCTTTCGTCGTGCACGCAAACAACCTCACCGACTTCCGCGTGTGGCTGCCGAGCTGGGGATTTACCAGCGTGGATGAGATCCCCGTCGAGCAAGGGCGAGTCGTTTACATGGGCCTGCGGTTCTCGGCTGGCAAGAGCTAGCCGGCAGAACCATGTTCGCCCACGGCGCGAAAGCAGCGTCCACGCGCGAATCTCGCGCCCGGGCCACCCACACACACTTCTGATAACCAAGGGCTAACGGAATCTATGGCCCTGGCCCTCCGGAAACTCAAACCCTCGGGCCTACGCCTTGGGTTAGCAGCCGGGCAGAAATCATTAAAGATAAGGAGCTTATCCGACGATATCTCCTTTAGGGTGCCTCCGGGGAAGTGAGCCGATCCTTATGTTAGTAAGCAGCTCGGGTTCTTAGCTTCCTTCCAGTAGAAGCAGGGCCCCGCGATAGGTCAGGTTAACGTGGAGATTCGGAACAGGGAGTTCGTTGGTGAACCGCCGTATTCACACCTCAGTCGATCCCGTCTCTGCACGCTATTCACACGATCCGCAAGCGAGCGCTTCTGTGACTTCCCTGTTTCCCCGCCATGCCTTTCTACTACTGCTGATCCTCATGGCAAGTTACGGGCCCTCGTACGCCCAGGGCAAAACCGAGGAATACCACGTGAAGGCTGGGTTTCTTTTCCACTTCGCTCAGTTGGTGGACTGGCCGGCCGCAGCCGGGGGAGGGCCCACGTTCGACCTGTGCATCCTGGGGGACGATCCATTCCGCGGAGAACTCGAGAACACACTCAACGGAAAGGTCATCGGTTCGAAGCCCATCCGGGTTCTACATCTCAAGCAGCCGCAGGAGGCGCGGAATTGCCAGGTTCTGTTTATCAGCACCAAGGAGGATGAGCGCCTTTCGAAAATTTTCGAGGGGCTTGGCAGCTCCGCGGTGATGACCGTGGGTGAGTCCGACGACTTTATCGAACGCGGGGGAATGATTCGATTCACTCTGGAACAGGAAAAAGTCAGGTTTGAAATCAACTTGAAAGCAGCAGACCCGGCGGGGTTGAAGTTCAGTTCGCGGCTGCTGCTGCTCGCAAAGAACGTGTTCGGGAAACAAGGATAAAGGTGCCTGGATGCCTTTCCGGGATTTATCGATACGGCGAAAACTGACCCTGTTGATCCTCTCTTCCAGCGTGCTGGGGCTCGTGATGGCCTGCGTCGGCCTGGCCGCTTACGAACGCAAGAGTTTCCGCGCCAGCACCACGAATGAGCTTTCGGCGCTCGCCGACACGCTGGGAGCCAATGCGGCGGCTTCCATGGTATTCAACGACCAGAAGACCGCGGCCGATATTCTCGGCGCATTGAGGACCGAGCCGCACATCCTCGGCGCCCGGTTATATGACGCGAACGGCAAAGTGTTCGCTGAATATCGCCGCTCGAATACCGGCGCGGAAGTCCGGATGCCCTCCTGGCGGACGGACGGGGCGGCATTCACCCCGGATTCCCTCGTTCTTTTTCGAAGCGTAGCCATGAACGGTGAAAAGGCCGGTTCCATCGCCATCGTTTCCGATTTGACGGGCTTTCGCGCGAAGATCGTCGAATACACCAAAATCGCCGCTTTCGTCCTTCTCATCTCCCTACTGGCCACTTATCTGGTTTCTTCTCGCCTGCTGACCATCGCCACCGCACCCATTCTGAAGCTGGCGAAGCTCGCCGAAATCGTTTCCGTTAGCGAAGACTTTACGCTGCGGGGCACCACACAAAGCCGCGACGAGGTCGGCACGCTGGTCGCGTCCTTCAACGATATGCTCGGCCGGATTCAGCAGCGCGATGCCGCCCTGCAAAAGTTGAACGCCGAGCTGGAGGAAAGAGTCGAAAAGCGCACCGCGGAGCTCTCTCGCGCCAAAGACACGGCAGAAGAAGCGAGCCGGGCCAAAAGTGAATTCCTCGCCAACATGAGCCACGAGATCAGGACACCTCTCAACGGCGTCATCGGAATGACGGAACTCGCCCTGGAGACCCAGCTCACCCCCGAGCAGCAGGAATATCTGGATACGGTGAAGCTTTCCGGGGATGCCCTGCTCACCGTGATCAACGACATTCTGGATTTCTCCAAAATTGAAGCCGGGAAGATCGATCTGGAGGCGGTCGATTTCAACCTGAGAGACACGCTGGAGTCAACGCTCAAAACCCTGGCTTTGCGAGCCCACGAGAAAGGCCTCGAACTGTTGTGCGAAATCGCTCCGGAAGTGCCCGAGGCAGTGAACGGTGATTCCAGCCGTTTGCGGCAAGTCATCGTAAACCTCGTCGGCAATGCCGTCAAATTCACGGATCAGGGCGAGGTAGCCTTGAGGGTATCGGTCGAAGCCGCGGATGGCGCAGACCGAATCGTGCGTTTTTGTGTGTCGGACACCGGAATCGGAATCCCTGTCGAGAAGCAGAACCTGATTTTCGACCCTTTTGCCCAGGCCGACACTTCGACCACCCGGAAGTACGGCGGCACGGGGCTTGGCTTGACGATTTCGGCGCGTCTTGTGGGAATGATGGGCGGACGAATCTGGGTCCAGAGCCAGCCCGAAAAAGGCAGCCAGTTTTATTTCACCATCCAGCTGAAGAGTTCCGAGAAAAAGCCGGAGATTGGGGCGATTGCGCCGCCGGAAATCCTGCGCGGCGTAAAGGTGCTCATTGTAGACGATAACCGCACGAACCAGAGGATCGTGCAAGGCATGCTGAACCGCTGGGAAATGCAATCGACGGTCGTCGGGGGAGGCGAAGCCGCCCTTGAGGAACTCTTCTCCAGCGCGGACGCGGGAAAGCCCTATGGCCTCGTGTTGACCGACATGCACATGCCTCACATGGACGGCTTCGCCCTGATTGAAAGAATTCGCCAGAGGCCGGAGCTATGCACCGCCACCATCATGATGCTCACCTCGGCCGGCCACCGCGGCGACGCGGAGCGATGCAAGGCGCTGGGCGTAGCGGCCTACCTCCTCAAGCCCATTCGCCAGTCCGAACTGCGCGAGGCGATTGCCCGCGTGCTCGGCGCGCAGGCCCAATCCGGTGCGATTCCCCTCGTCACGCGGTACTCGCTCCACGATGCCCGCGAGCCTTCGGAGGTCCTCAACATCCTGGTCACCGAAGACAACGTCGTGAATCAGCGCCTCGCCACCCGCTTGCTTGAGAAAAGAGGACACCGTGTAACCATCGCCTGCAACGGACGCAAGGCTGTCGAAGCCCTGGAAGCTGGGGTCTTCGACCTCGTTTTCATGGACGTCCAAATGCCGGAAATGGATGGGCTCGAAGCCACGGCCACCATTCGCAGGAAGGAAGCTGCCACCGGAAAGCATCAGCCGATTATCGCGCTTACCGCCCACGCCATGAAACGCGACCAGGAACGCTGCATCGCAGCCGGAATGGACGGCTACCTCACCAAGCCGATTCGGCCCCAGGAGCTGGATATGATTCTGGAAAGATATTTGGCATTGCGATTCAAGGGCACTACCGGCGTCGCTCCGGCCCTGGAAATCAAGCAGTGATGTCTCAGTCGCGGGTTTTCCGGCCCTGCGCCGGTAACCGAGACTCCCCTTCTGGATGATCCCCCGCCCTGCTCGAAAGGGAGGGCCAACCCGGGAACGCACTGCGAATTCTGAAAAGGACACAAATGAATGGTCAAGAGCAATTCATTGCCAGAATGGATGTTGCTGAGCAAGGGCCGCACAAACGAGTCTCCCTCCGGGTGCGCACACCTGTCTCCATAACTTTCCTGGCTGCTTTGTTTCTGTCGATCCCTGCCTGGTCCCAGCAGAAGCCGGACGACGTCACCAGCCAAAGCATCGAAGATCTCATGAACATCCAAGTGACTTCCGTCTCGAAAAAGGAACAGAAGCTGTCTCGCGTGGCGGCGGCAATTTTTGTGATCACCCAGGAGGACATCCGGCGCTCGGGCGCGACCAACGTACCAGACCTGCTGCGAATGGTGCCCGGAATGGATGTGGGACAAATAGATTCGGACACGTGGGCAATCAGTGCGCGCGGGTTCAACGAGGAGTTCAGCGACAAGCTGCTGGTGATGGTGGACGGCCGCAGTGTCTACACGCAGACCTTTGCCGGCGTCTTCTGGGATGGACTCGGCCTTCCTCTGGAAGACATTGAACGCATCGAAGTAATTCGCGGACCAGGCGGCTCCATCTGGGGAGCAAACGCGGTCAATGGCGTGATCAATATCATCACGAAAAAGCCGTCGGACACTCAGGGAGGACTTGCTATCGCAGGCGGCGGAAATGTCGACCAGGGATTCGGAAGTTTGCAATATGGCGGCCACATTGGAAAATCCACCGATTACCGATTCTATGACAAGTATTTCAATCAGTCTCACCTGCCGAATTTGGCCGATCAGCCGGGCGGCGACGATTGGCACGTGCTTCGCGGAGGCTTCCGGGCCGATAGCAGCCTCTCGCCGAGGGACGATTTGACGCTTCAAGGCGATTTGTATGGGGGGCGGGAAGGCCAGGCTGTGCTGGAGTTCGGCTCCAATATAGCGCCACAAACTCAAGCCAATATGGGCGGTGGTTATTTTCAGACGATCTGGAATCACGCTTACTCGACGCGCTCCAATACAACATTCCAAATGTCGTACGACCGCGCCATCAGGAATCTTCCGTTCCGGGACAGGCGCGGCACGCTAAACCTTAATTTCCAACATCACTTTGCCTGGGGTAGCCGACACGATGTCGTCTGGGGAGTAGGCTATCTTTACACCAATCACCGCAGCAACAGCGCGAGCGTTCGTTACGATGCTGCGGACAATATCCGCCAACTCTTCAGTTCGTTTATTCAGGACGAAATTGCACTGGCTCCCGACCGGGTTTATCTGACGCTCGGAATCAGGCTGGAGCACAATGAGTACACCGGCTTCGTAGCCATGCCCAATGTGCGCATAGCCTGGCAACCAAGCCAGCACGACACTGTGTGGGCCGCTGTATCGAGCGCGAGAAGAATGCCTTCCAGCGGTGATACGTCGGATTTCGTTACCGGCGCGGAATTACCTGGAGGACCGGGAGGTCTCCCGCTGCGTGTCGTTCTGGATGGCAATCCGAATTTCAAAAACGAGCGATTACTGGCCTACGAAACGGGTTACCGGGCAGCCGTCGGTGAAGCTATCACCATCGATTTTTCGGCTTATTACAATGTGTACAATGCTCTCCGGACGCTTGAGCCTCAAGCCCCGATCCTCCAAACGTCTCCGCCCCCGCCCGTCCTGCTCCTGCCCTACGAGTTCTCTAACGAGATGCACGGCGAGGCGCACGGGCTGGAGATCTCCGTGAATTGGAAACCAACATCCCGATGGACGCTGAGTCCCGGCTATGCCTTCGAAAGGGTGCATATGCACTTGGCTCCCACGAGCCACGATACCATTTTGTTTCCTGCCGCCGAAGGAGGAAGCCCGGACCATTCGGCCCAACTCCGATCACATTGGGACTTAGGTCACCAACTGTCCTGGGACGCCTCCGCCTATTTTGTGGATCGTCTGCGGGCGCTGGGCACCCCCGCTTACACCCGCGTCGATACGGGCGTCACTTGGAGACCCATGGAGAAAGCCTCGATCAGTATTGTGGGCCAGAACCTGGAAACCGATCACCGGCTCGAATACCTCAACGAAAGCGGCCTGGTTCAATCGGGTTTGGTAAAGCGCAGTGTCTACGGAAAGCTGAGCTGGCAATTCTGAGGAACAAACTTGAATCGGGCGGATATTTCGGCGGATCCCCGGCTAGGGCTGGGTGGAACTCACCAGTTTCTCGCCGCTGGCCCACGCGGCCATCGCCTTCCACTCGGGATCGTCCTTGGATTCAAACTGCCTTCCACCCGTGTGGACAAACTCGATATCGCCCCCGGCCACGGGCGACAGCGGATGAATCAGAAAGCGGCTTTTCATCGGATCGTTCCGATTCACGAGCTTCGAAACGTTCTCAAAAATTTGCCGGGATTGTTCCTCGGTCCAAGTGGTGCTTCCGGGAGAAAGCCTTACAAGATACTGCGGCCCGTTTCCCGATCCGTGGCAGGAGTAGCAGCGGGCGTGGCCCGGCCGGTCCCTCAGAAAGATGGGTTCGACGCGCGCCTTGAAGAATTCGTAATCGAGCGACTGCACCGGTTTCGATGCTTCCTGCCGTGCGGGAGACTGCGCCGCGCCAAAACCGGCAGCGATCAAAAGCAGCAAACCGGCAACTTCCTTCGAGAAAATTCGAATCATCGCGAGATCGTCTCCGAAAAATGAATTACGCAGCGGGTGAGTAAGCGTCCGCCGGAATTGCTACTTGGAAAGCAACGACGCTGTCATCCGGCCGGGTTGCTCCCCCACCGGGATGCGCGCCACCGCCCTCATCGTCTTCACGTCCACGGCGGACACGGACCTGTCCGCGCCGTTCGAGATATACGCTGTCTTGCTGTCCGGACTGAACGTCACCCAGTTTGGCGAGCCGCCAATCGGATCGTGCCCCGGCGGCATCACTTCCGGCAGATGCACGCGCCCCAGCAATTTGATGTCAGGCAGCGAATAGACGAACACCGCATCGTAAATTCTGCTGTTGGCCCACAGCGTCTTGCCGTCCGGCGCGATGCCGATCCCGTGGCTGGGAGCTCCGCTGGGCACGACCGTTGGCTCGTCGTCCGGGAACGTAACCCTGGTGACTTCCTGGCGCGTTGCGAAATCCATCACCGCAAAGCCGCGCAGCTTGCCCAGCTGCAGGAACAGCCGGTGAGCCGAGCCGTCGGGATTCGGCTCGATTGCCAGCACCTGCGTCCCCATCTCGAACTTATGGTCCCAGGCAATTGTCTGCGTCTGCAGATCGAACACGGTAAGGACTCCAGAGCCTTCGGAGGTGCCAATCGCGTACTTGCCATCGGGCGTGACGGCGATGTCGTGCTGCTTGGTCTTGGTCGGGATGCTCTTCACTAATTCGAGGGTGGCTGCGTCGATGATATCCAGCCCGCCGGGTGTCTCCGCATCGCACACCAGAACGAAACGCCCGTCCCGCGTGACCGTAATGTCGTTCGCGTGTCCGCTGACCGGCACCTCTTTGATCTTCTTCCCCGTCTTTCGATCAATGACGGTGAGGATTTTCTCGGGAAACTGGGTGATGTAGATGCGCTTCCCGTCCGGCGAAACCGCCACTCCCTCCGGCACCTGAATGCCGCCAATTTCCTGCACCACCTTGTTCTTCGCCGGGTCGATCACCGACACCGAAGTTCCCGCCGTGTTCGCCACGTAGATGCGTGACGAAGCCGCCGCCAGCGGGATCGCCAGCGCAAGGCACGGAATCCCCAGGCGAATCACCCGCCGCATGCTTGCCGTGTTCATCGTCTTCGTGAATTCCATATGGCTAACTCCTCATGGCCGTTTTTGGCCGCATCGGTGGTTTTATCGACAGCGGATTCCGTTACTTCTTCTTCAGTCCAAAAGCATAGACTCTTCCATCCCACGTGGAAACGTAAACGTTCCCGCCCGCAACCACCGGCTCGCTGAAATGCGTCCAGCTATCGATCGCCTTATCGCTGGAGTAGAGCTGCTGCCCGGTTTCCCCGTCCAGCGCGTAGAGAATCGCGTTCGTGACGGGCGTACTCCGCGCCTTCGCGTCGGCCTTCTGCGCGGTATTTTCCCCGGTTTGCAGCACGTAGACGATGCCGTTGGCCACCACCGGCGGGTCCGGCACATGCATATCGCGCGACATCCAAGTCGGAACAAGCGTCGGCGTATTCTTAGCCGGATCGACGCTCACCTCAAACGCCATCACACTTCCCTGATCCGCGTTCCCGTAGGAGTATTTGAACGCTGGCGCATCCTTCGACGGCGGTCCCCACAGCGGCAGCAACACGAATCGCTTCCCGTCGGCGTCCTGCCAGGTCGCCATGGCTCCCCAAAGGCCGCGTCCGGCCAGAAGGACTTCGTCGTTGCCCCACCGAGGCGATTGGTACAGCGGCGTGTGATGGTCAGTCCCTCCGAGGTTGTCGGCGTCGAGCAAAGTAATCGTCGACTCCTTGCCCGCCGACGCCACGATCGTCCATTTCTGGAACGGGAACAGCACGGGATTCGCCGCCCCCAGGTCCAGGTCCTTCTCCCGCAGATACGCCCAGTTGTTCGGCGTATAGGAATCGAGCAGCCGGAAGTTTTTGTAAGTGACGGAGAGAACGCTATCGCCGAAGCTGCCGGATGCCGGATCGTACGGGCCATCAGCCGTCTGCATGTAAATTGCCTTCGGGCCCGCAACCACGGAGCCGCGTCCCCACACGCCGGAAGGCCGCCCCGTGCCGGTATAGAACTCGGTGATGTGGTGCGAAGGGTCCTTCACATCCATGGCCGTAAGGTGAGCGGGAGCGTTGCCGCAGCCGCGCGCGTTCGACGAATAAATCACGCCATCGATCAGGTTCAGGCTCCAGTTGCGCGCAAAGGGATCGGTAAATGTGGTCGCCGGCATGCGCTCGTCCCCATTCGCGAGGCTGAGTCCCCGGATTTTGCCGTCGTTCGTCGACACGTAAATAATCCCCGCGTCTTTGTCGATCACCGGCGTGGAATTTTGCGTGTTGGGGCAAAGCCAGCTGGCGGCCTTCGGGGGCGTTGCGGTGTTGGGGAATTGCTTCTGCCAGCTCACCTCGCCTGTCTCCGAATCAATCGCGTAAACGGTGTTGTCGCTCCCCACCACGAAGATGCGCGTCTTGGGCCCCTGCGGTCCATCCACGGTGGCGACCAGGGGAGCCGTCAGCGTCGAGAGCACCTCCGGCCGCGGAACAGTCGAGAGCTGCGATTTCCACTTCAGTTCGAGATGCGCGACATTATCCTTCGTCAGCGTTGTCTCGGAAGTATTCCAACCGGTGCGCCCCGGATCGTGGCCCCACGTCAGCCACTCGCTTTGCGCGGCGGCGAATCCCGGCGCCAAAAAGAGCGCGGCGCACAGGGAAACAGCGGCAACTCCGGCGAGCCTGCCAAACGCCCGCGAATTCGACTCGATCTTACCCACGATGGTCCTCCGTTTTTGCACCAACAACCTACCGCCAAAGCGCGGTCGCACGTCGCTCAAACAGCCTGCCAACCCAAACTAGAAACGCCCATTACCGTCGTTTGTGACGCCCGGAAGAGTACCACAAACTTACTTTATTTGACGGTTGCTCAGCGAAGTACGGTTTCTCGAGAAAACCGCCAGCTTTTGCCGCTTGGCTATACCCTCGCACGGGCTCTTACAGGCCATCCCCGGCTGTCGTACAGGCTTCGATGGATTGCCCAAAAGTCCCGGTGGACTACACTTTTGTAGCGAGGCGGCTACGAAAGCGTCTCGCATCGAGCAAATCGCCCAGGAGGCCAGCCATGCCAGAGCAACACAAATGCAGTCAGTGCGGCCAGACGTTCAACTCTTCCAGCGACTTAAGAGAACACCAGAAATCGAGCCACTCCGGCTCGGGCAGCAGAAGGTAGATTCCAGCGTCTCAGGACAGACGGGGCCGGTAGACATTGTTCATGCGGCGGTATATCGATGCTGACGACTTCCTTCTTCCGGCCCGTCCCTTCGAACTTGGCCTCGCCATCACTGGTGTTCCGCCGGAAAGATTCATAGACTAGCTGCAACCTGAAGCACCGGGAAGAAAATGAAAACCTATTCGTGCGTCTGTGGACAGCTCATCTTTTTTCAAAATGTCGCCTGCGTAAACTGCGGCCGCGAACTGGGATTCCTCCCCGAGGAGCTTCGCCTCGCCAGCCTGGAACCAGCGGGCGACGGCCTCTGGCGGCCCACCGGCACCGGTCAGAATCAGGAAGGTCTGTATCGCAAATGCCAGAATTACGTGAAGGCGGCCGTCTGCAACTGGATGATCCCGGAAAAAGAAAAGGACGAAAACTTCTGCGCCTCCTGCCGCCTGAATGAAGTGATTCCCGATCTCAGCAACGACATCAACGTGGGGCTATGGGCGCTCGTCGAGGCAGCCAAGCGCAGGGTGGTCTACAGTCTGATCCGCCTGAATTTGCCTGTCGCCAGAAAAAAAGACGATCCCCAGAGCGGCCTGGCCTTTCGTTTTCTTTCCGACATCGTCAATCCGGACGGAACCACAACCAAGGTTTTGACCGGCCACGACGAAGGCGTCATCACCCTGAATATCGCGGAAGCCGACGACGCCACCCGTGAAACCGTGCGCCACGCCATGAAGGAGCCTTACCGCACCCTGCTGGGGCACTTCCGCCACGAGATCGGCCATTATTATTGGGATCGCCTCGTGCGCGGCACAAACTTTCTCGAGCCTTACCGCGAAATCTTCGGCGACGAGCGCCCCGATTACCAGCAGGCGCTCAACCGGTATTACCAAACAGGTGCTCTAGCGAACTGGCAGGATAACTACATTAGCGCGTATGCCACCGCTCACCCTTGGGAGGATTGGGCGGAAACCTGGGCCCACTTCCTGCACATTCAGGACGCCTTGGAAGTGGCCAACGATTTCGGCCTCGTCGGCAAGCGCATTCTCATCGACCCTCAGGAAGCCAACGGCCGCGCGCGCGTGTCCCAGGAGCAATCGAATTTTGACGACGTAATTGTAGCGTGGGCGGAATTTGCGGTGGCGCTCAACAGCATCAACCGCAGCATGGGACTCCCGGACCTGTATCCCTTCGTCTTATCGCACGCGGTAATTGCGAAGCTGCGCTTCGTCTACGAAGTAATTTCCGGAGGCGCCGCACCCGCACTCCAGACGGCCACTTCGGAGACCCAGGCGCGCCGCTAGCGAAGTTAGCGGCAAGCTGCATCACTGCGCAGAGCGGCGCTGCGCGGGGCGGATTACTGCGATTCCCCCCGTTGGGCCCCGCCGATCTGCGATCCGATGATTTCACCGGAAATGATAATCTCCACGCGGCGATTCTGCTGCCTGCCGGCGGAATTATCGTTGCTCGCAACGGGGTTGGATTTTCCAAAACCCACTGCCGTGATGCCGCCTGGATCGATACCCTGCGCGATCAGGTAAGCACGCACAGAATTGGCTCGGTTCTCCGAAAGCGTCTGGTTGAAGGTATCGCTCCCCACGCTATCCGTATAGCCCTCCACCTGCATCTTCAGCCCCGGATGCGCCAGAACAATTCCGGAGAATTTGGCCAGCGCTTCCCGCGCCGTCGGCTGAAGCTCGAACTTGCCCGTGGCAAACAACACATCCGCCAGGTTCGCTTTCAGCCCGCGCGCCGTGTCCGTTGTAGGAAGGATGCGGTTGAATTGCTCCAGGAGCATTGCCCGCAATTGTTGCTTTTCGAGTTCGGCTTGCGCCGCCGCTTGCTGCGCTTGTTGTGCAGCCTGCTGGGCTTGCGCCGCCGCCTGGGAATCCGCCTGCGACTTTGCCTCAGCAGCCGCGCGAGCCTGAGCGTCCTGTTGAGACTGTAACTCAGCCTGCTCTCTGGCCTGCGCATCGCGCTGCGCCTGGAGTTCGGCTTGCTGGCGCTGTAAGTCCGCCTGCTGGCGAGCGGCAGCTTCCTGCTGCTGCTGGGCCTGAGCCTCGGCGGTTCGCTGTGCGGCGGCAGCCCGTTCCTGTGCCTGCGCCTCTTCTTCCTCGCGCTGCATGGTCATCTGCAGGGCTTCGGCGGCGTTCTGGACGGCATCGCGCGAGTCCTGCACCACCACGCGCTTGTCCCCTTTGGGGAACGTAGCTTCGGCGTTGGTCAGGGAAATCTCGGCTTTGCTCAGAGTGTCGGACGCGTATTGCTGTGCCCCGGCATTCTTAGCTATCTCCACGGCGTTCCGCGCTTCCTCCAACTCCAACGGCGCGGTACCTTTCGCATGAATTCGCGCTGCCGCTTCGGTGTTGTAACTGTAGATTCCGCGCTTGAAGAGCTGGTAGTTGACGTTCACCTGCTGCAGCGTTCCCTCCGTGCCTCCCACGACGATGTTTTCCAACACCACGGCGTCGCTCGGCTCGGTCACGGCGTAGTACGGCTCGGCTGTAACGATCAGTCCAAAGGTCTGGAGAGTTGTCGTCACCAGAAGCTTGCTCTTGTTGCCGGAGAGCAGCACCTCGCCCAGGTTGTTCGATTTTCCTTCCGGCGTCACCGCCCAGAGCACATAGGTCAGATACTCAGCGCCAAACTTGCCGGCCGGATCGAGATTCCGGAATTCCGCATCCACGGCGATTCGGCCGTTCCGACTCTCCACGTGGGCCTCGCCTTTGGCGAGAGGCATCAGAGGCGATCCCTGAAATCCGACTTCCGTTTTATTGCGGTTTTGATAGTTGATGGCCAGAATCGTCCTCGGAACCATTGTGACGTGATACGTGGGCTGATCGGCCTTACCGTTGGAAGAATGCTGGCGCGCACCAACCCCTCCGGCCGCGAATACCGTTAAGAGAACCGCCACAAATGCGTTTTTCATATTTTCTGGCCCCTTTTTAGAAATGTACGATGCCTTTCTGCTTGAATGATCGCCTGCAATCCACCGCTAGTTTGAAGCTGTCGCCTTCTGATCCCTGACATC
>JBEKTG010000037.1:0-12990 GCA_049516275.1 Candidatus Acidiferrales bacterium | reverse complement strand
CAGGATGGCTTGCAGGACCGCATCGGCATCATTGCCGCCGATGCCGGGGAGATCGCCGAAGCAGTCACGCAGGAAGTTCATCCGGGGGAGTCTCCCACCGATCCCGCCCTGCTGTCGCGCCCGAGCGTCGCCGAACTAATCGCCGCCTTCACGGCGGATTGGCCGGGGCTGCGCGTGTCCCTTCACAGTGACAGGGTCGTGGACCTCTCCAGCGGAGATCGTTTCGCTGGGTTGACCGAGCTTCGCGGACAGCTCTCCTTTGCCGCCGAGCAGAGAGTGCAAAGTTCTGCCGGTCCCGTCGTCGTGCTCGTAAGCGCGCACATGACTCCGGCGCTGCTCGATGGCCTCACGTCGGAGCTGGGCCCCATCCAATTCACGCTAATGGACCCCGCCGACGAGAGTTCCAAAGGCATCCGGTTTGGAGTGGATGGCCGCTTCTACGTGGTGGGTGAACGCGTCGTAAGCAACAATCGCAGCCTGCCTCCAGCCGCGAGCTGGTACGACATTCCGGTGGGCGGAGCGGCAACCCTGCAAGCCTATCGCATCGATACCGATCCTGGGCCGCATCCTGTGAGGCGGTCGGTTGCCGTGCCCGTGCTGACGACTTTTTCCCTGCGCCCCTCCACCCTGAACAAAACTCTTTTCTCTTCGGTCGGGGCCGTGGGCCCGATTCTCATCGATATCGTGATTGCCTGCGCGATTGTGTTTCTGCTCCTGGAGGCCGCGGCACTCATCACCGGGACGATACTCACGCGCACGATCACGCGCTCGGTCGCGGACTTGTACGACGGCACGCTCCACGTAGCCCGTGGAGACTTCACTCACAGGGTCCGCGTGCGCACCCGCGACCAGCTCGGCGCCCTGGGTGATTCCTTCAATGAAATGACCGGTTCCATCGCCAATCTGGTGGAGGAGCAGCGCCAGAAGCAGCGTCTCGAGCACGAGGTCGCTATCGCCAGTGAAGTCCAGCAGCAGCTGTTCCCGAAATGCTTTCCGGTGCTTCCGGGCCTTCATCTAGCCGCTCTGTGCCGGCCCGCGCGTGTGGTGAGCGGAGACTATTACGATTTCGTGCGCCTGGGACCGACCAGTGTCGGCATCGCCGTGGCCGATATCAGCGGCAAAGGAATTTTTGCCGCACTGCTGATGGCCAGCCTGCAGGCGGCTCTGCGCAGCCGCGCGGCGCTCGACGGGAACGGCCAAACCTCCAAGCTAGTGGCTCAGCTGAACGATCATCTCTTCAAGAACACCTCCGACGACCGCTACGCCACGTTTTTCTACGCCACCTACGACTCGGAAACGCACACGCTGACGTACACGAACGCGGGCCACCTCGCGCCGTTTCTGATAACAAACGGGAATGTCCAGCATCTGGAGCAGGGCGGCACCGTAATCGGTTTGCTTGAGAATCCCCCGTTCACCCAGGTCACGCTCCCGGTTTTGCCTGGCACGATTCTAGTGGCCTTCAGCGACGGCATCACCGAAACCGTGAATGCCTACGGAGAAGAATTTGGCACGCAGCGCCTGGAGGAAGAGATTCTCCTGCACCGGGACCTCGATGCCGATTCCCTGATGCAAGCGGTGCTGAAAGCCGTCGAACGCTGGGCCGGCCAAAACGAGCAAGCCGACGACGTGACCATCGTAGTCGCTCGCATGGATTGATTCGCTGCCCGCTTTCCATCTGACTCAACCCACGCCCCATGTGTCATCCCGAACGGAGTGAGGGATCTGCATTTGCTATGATGTGCGTTCTTTCCTGATAGCGTTAATGCTGCTGCCAAGCGCTTGGAGAAACCGTGACCCTTTGCGATAGTTGTGGTGCGCCCGCCGATGACCGGCACGTCCGGGAAAGAGTCGAGCGCCTGGAGTTGGCGACGCGCCTCCGCCCCGTGCACATCCAGGTCCTTCTTCTCGACGCCGCGCCTCCTCCGCGCCCCGAAGATTATTTCTATCGAGCCGCCAAAGACCGTTCGGTCCGCTCCGAGGGTGCGCGAAATGATTTCGACGAACTCATCGCCTGCTCAGGCACGAACGCCGCCGGTGAAATCGGCGAAGAGGTTGCGCTCGAAGGCTTCCAGCGGCGAGGCCTTTTCCTCGCATACGCGGTGGAATGTCCGGTCCAGGACAATGCCGCGCTGGCGCATGCTGTCGGACGGGTTGTTCCAACTCTCCTGAAACGTCTCCAGATTTCCTACCGTCCGAAGTACGTGGCCGTTCTATCGGAGTCTTTGCAGGGGCTCATTCCCGTCCTTCAGGATGCCGGATGGGCTGACCGCCTGATTCTCGACGAGGGAAGGCCCTTTGCCAGTCCGTTTCGGGGCCTCGCCGCGGGGCTGAAGAAGGCCCTCCAGCCGGTTCAGCACCCATGAAGCGACTGTGCTAAAATCACGGGTTGTCCGGGGACATCGTCTAACAGGAGTGCGCGTATGAAGGCACGCACCAAATTTTTGGTCGGCTCTGGCATTATTGTGGCCACGCTGTGCATGCTCGCCTACGTCGGTTTCACGCAGAGCAAGACGTATTACCACACGATTTCCGAGCTTCCGACGCTGCAGGGCGCGTCGCTCCACCAGCGCATGCGCGTTTCCGGGAACGTTCGCGCGGGCTCGATTGCTCATCGCTCCGGAGAAGTGGATTTTGTGCTGGAAGAACAGAATAAGACTTTGCCGGTCAGCTACATCGGCCACGATCCGCTTCCCGACACTTTCAAGGACGGCGCGCAGGCCCTCGTAGAAGGGAAGATCAATCCCGACGGCAGCTTCGTCGCCGAGCAGGTGCAGGCCAAATGCGCATCCAAGTATCAAGCCAGCCCCACAGGTTCGCCGGCCGCGGCCCAACCCGGGCAGACGATGAATGGCGCCGGTGGCTCGGGCCTTCCGAACAAGAGTTGATTAAAGTATTGGCAACGGTTTCGATGAGCGGGCGGAGGTAATCGGTGGATATTTTCGGTTCATTTGCACTTCTGCTCGCGCTGTTGGCCGCCGTCTATGCCTTTGTCGCCGGGATTGTAGGCATCGTCACCCGGCGTACCGTCCTCACCAAGAGCGCGCGCAATGCAGGCATGGCTGTCTTCGGCTTGGTGACCCTCGCCGTAGCGTCTCTTGAATATTTTTTCTTCACTGATAATTTCACCATGGCGTACGTTGCCGAACACAGCAACCGCGCCCTGCCGCTGTTCTACAAGTTTGCCGCCCTCTGGTCGGGACAGGAAGGCTCGCTGCTGTTTTGGAGCTGGCTGCTTTCGATTTACGCCTTCTCCGCGCTCTTCCTGAACCGCAAGAAGCATCCGGAGTTGATGCCCTACGTCGGCGTCGTGCTCGCGGGCGTCCAGACGTTCTTTCTCACCCTCAACAATTTCGTGGCCACGCCCTTCAACGTACTGGCGAGCGCCAATTCATCGGGTGTCTTTCACCTGGCCCGGGTGACCGAAGGGAACGGCCTGAATCCGTTGCTTCAGTATCCCGAGATGGTGATTCATCCCCCGATGCTTTATCTCGGCTATACCGGATTCACGATTCCGTTCGCGTTCGCGCTGGCCGCTTTGCTCGGCCGCTATCCCGGCGAAAAGTGGATTCACATCACGCGCCGCTGGACGATGGTGGCCTGGTGTTTTCAGAGCATCGGCATCCTGCTGGGCGCTCACTGGGCGTACGCCGTACTCGGCTGGGGCGGCTACTGGTCCTGGGACCCGGTGGAAAACGCCTCGCTGCTGCCCTGGATCACCGGCACGGCTTTCCTCCACTCCGTGATGATGCAGGAAAAGCGCGGCATGATGAAGGTATGGAACGTGTGGCTGGTCTTCACCACGTTCATGCTTTCCATCCTCGGAACTCTGCTCACGCGCTCCGGTGTGATCAGTTCGGTCCACGCGTTCGCGCAATCGGGCATTGGCAACTGGTTTGTCTCGTTTCTCGTGATCGTTCTCGCGGTCTGCTTCTGGGCCTGGTGGATGAACCGGGACTATCTGCGCAGCGATAATCAGCTGGATTCTCTCGTCTCCCGCGAGTCGAGCTTCCTGTTTAACAACCTCGTGCTGCTGGCCGCCTGCTTCGCCGTTCTGTGGGGAACGCTTTTCCCGGTGCTTTCCGAATGGTTCACGCGCAGCAAGATCAGCGTTGGCCCGCCCTTCTTTAACAAGGTGAATGTGCCGATCGCGCTGTTTCTCCTGCTTCTGACCGGCGTAGGCCCGCTCCTGGCATGGCGCAAGACTTCCTTTGACGCCCTGCGGCGCAATTTCGCGTGGCCTCTCACGGGCGGCGTAGTCGCCGGCGTGATTGCCTTTATCTTCGGCTTTCGCGAGATTTACGCGCTCATTTGCCTGATCCTTTCGGTATTCGTCACCCTCACGATCTTTGCCGAGTTCTATCGCGGCGCGCGCGTGATCGCCAATCGCGACCATACCAACATCCTCAGCGCGGTCGGCGATCTCACCATGCGCAACACCCGCCGCTACGGCGGCTACGTGGTGCACTTCGGGATGGTGCTCGTATTCATCGGCATCGCCGGCTCCGCCTTCAACAAAGATATCCAGATGGACATGTCTCCGGGCCAGTCCCTCGCCATCGGCCCGTACACGATTCTCTGCCAGAATTTCGACCAGGTAGCGAACGACAATTACCAATCCGAGCGCGCCACGCTCGAAGTCTTCCGCAACGGCCACTCGGAAATGATGCTCTACCCGCAGCGCCGCCTTTACCTCGCAAGCCAAGTGACCGAAACGATGGTGGCAGTGCAAAGCTCCGCCCTTCGCGATCTCTACGTGGTCTACGCAGGCCGCAACCCTGACACCGGCAAGCCCGTAATCCACGCATACCTCAATCCACTGGTGAAGTGGATCTGGTTTGGAGGCGTGGTGGTGGTGCTGGGAACGGGACTCGCCATGCTGCCAAACCGCCGCGCTGCAATCGTACTCAAACCAGTGCAGGAAAAATCCTGGGGCGACGCCCTGCCCGCAACTTCTCCCGCCCCAGCTCGCCGGCATGACTCGCATGACTAGACGAATTTCCTTCTTCGGCCGGGCATTGCTCGCGGTTGTCGCGCTGGCCATGGCCGCGCTCTTCGTGGCCGGAGGGGTCGGCGCGCAGGAAACCCCGCGTGCCAAAGCTCTCGGGCAAAAACTGATGTGCGTGTGCGGCTGCAATCAGATCCTTACCGCCTGCAATCACGTCGGCTGCCAGTATTCGCACAAGATGCTTCAGGAGTTGGACCAGCTGGTAGCACGCAACGATTCAGACGACCTCATCCTGCAAGCCTTCGTGCAGGAATACGGGCTCACGGTGCTTGCCGAGCCTCCGACAAAGGGCTTCGACTGGGCCGCCTGGATCGTTCCGATCGTCGTGCCGCTCATCGCCATTTTTCTCGTGTGGCAAGTAGTGCGCCGCTGGCGGCTTCGCGCGCAACTCGCGCCCGCGGGGCCCGGCGTTTCGCCCGAACTCCTCGCCCGGGCGCAGCACGAGTCGGACAAGGACTCCGATGATTAGCGTGGGAATTTACATCGGCGCGGCGTGCGTGCTGCTGGCCGCCGGCACGCTGCTCTTCGTTTTCAACGTGCGCCTCGACGCTTCCGATTACGTCCCGCATCGCACCAAGCTCGACCAGCTCCTCGAGCGACGCGACGCCATTTACGACAACCTCCGCGACCTTCGCTTCGAATTTCGCGCCGGCAAGTATTCCGAGAAGGATTTCGAAGAAATCAAGCAGTCCCTGGAAATCGAAGCGGCCCGCGTGCTCGCCGAAATGGATACGCTCACAGGGAGCGTTCCCACACCCGCTACGCGCCAGGCGGCCGCGGAACGGGCAAGAAATTCATGACCTTCCGTTTTCGCAAATTCCACTCGCTGACCCATGCGGCGGCTTTTCTGGCTGTAATTCTCGCGAGCGCGACGGCCTCATTTGCCGGCACCGTCACCGGCACCGTCCGCAACGGCACCACCAACAAGCCCGCCCCGAACGTGGAGATGATTCTCATCCAGTTGCAGGGCGGAATGCAGCCGGTGGCCAACACGAAGACCGATGCCGACGGCCACTTCAAGTTTGATAACCCGATGCTGGGCACCGCCCCGATGCTGCTTCGCGCCATCTATCGCGGCGTCACGTATCACGAGCCCGTGCCTCCCGGCAAATCCACCGCCGACGTGCAGGTGTTTGAGCCCACCGACAAGCCCAGCGCCGTCAGCGTCACCGCGCACGCCATTATTCTGCAGCCCGACGGCTCCGACCTCGACGTCGGCGAAGAGTACAGCATCACCAACAAGACGCAGCCTCCCCTCGCCTTCTACAAGGCAGACGGTTCCTTCGTTTATTCGCTCCCGGCAGGCGCGGCGCAGAACCAGGTGTCCGCGGTAAGCCCTGCTGGCATGCCCGTGATCCAGACGCCCATCGACAAGGGCAAGAACAGGGAAGCGATTGCCTTCCCATTCCGCCCCGGCGACAGCGGCGTGCGCATGTCATACAAGATTCCCTACGCCAACAATCAAACGAAGCTCACCTTCGTTTCTCCCTACGCCGCGGATCGCCTCGGAATCTTCGTTCCTCCCACCGTGCAGGTGACCGGGGACGGCCTCAACCCGGCCGGCCAGGAGCAGGGATTGAACGTCTACATGCGCCAGTCCGTGGCTGCAAACGCGCCCTTTACGATATCCGTTTCCGGCACGGCACCGCCGCCCCCACAGGAAGGCGCAGGTGGCGGCGATCCGTCGCAAGACCCATCCGTCAACTCCCGCGCGGAATCCGGTGGAGGGACTCCCACCGCTACGGCTACCACGCTTCCCGCGCGCCTCGACAGCCTGAAATGGACCATCGCCGCCGGTTTCGTCGCCATTTTTGCGCTCGGCCTCGCGTTCCTCTGGCGGCGCCCGGAAATGTCCCTCGATCCCGCGGCGGAGGCACCAGCCGCGGCAGGCCCAAGGCAGAAGCAGAGGAGCTCCCGCTCCAAAGCGGCTGCCGCGGAAATTGAGGCGGAAATCGAGCTTAACCAGAAGGTCCAGGGCAGCCTCGACGAGTTAAAGGAAACCCTTTTCCGCCTCGAGTTGCGCCGCCAGGCCGGCACCATCGCCGAACAGGATTACGAGCGCGAACACGCCCGCGTCCAGAAGCACCTCCGCGATCTGGTAAAAGGCTAGCGACCCGCCTTGTCCGCGACCGGAACGACTCCCGCTCCAGCATCCATCCGGCAATGCGGCATAAGCTTCAACAAGGTCGAAAAGCGCTTCGGTTCGCTGATCGCCCTGCGCGCCGTCTCGCTCGATATTCTGCCCGGAGAATTTGTCGCCCTGCTCGGCCACAACGGGGCAGGGAAGACCACCCTGCTGCGCATCTCAGCGTTGCTGATGAATCCCACCAATGGCCAGGTTTCTTTCACCGGCACTGGCACCGGCGAGAGCAACCCGGACCCCGAATCGAACAAGCGCCTGATCGGCATGGTCGGGCACAGCACCCTGCTCTACGACGAACTCACCGCAGCGGAGAATCTCACCCTCTTCGGACAGCTCTACGGGCTCGACACCCTCCCGAATCGCGTAGCGAACTCTCTGGCAGCCTGCGGACTAGGGTCACGCGCGGGCAGCCTGGTGCGAACATTCTCGCGCGGCATGCGTCAGCGCCTGGCGATTGCGCGCGCCCTGCTGCATGGCCCCCGGCTGCTCCTGCTCGACGAGCCTGCCGCAGGCCTCGACCGCCAGGGCCTCTCCTGGTTCGGCGAAACGCTCGCGCGCCTGCGCGACGAAGGCGTCACCGTTCTGATGAGCACCCACGCCCGCAATGAATCGCTAGACCTGGCCACCCGCGCGATATCCCTGCGAGGCGGGCGCATCGAGCACGATAGCGGCCCGGGCGGAGACCCACGCCCCCTGCTTGCTGCCTTACGGGCGGAAGCCTGATGGAGAGCGTGACGGACATTCCGATGGCCAGCCCCGCGCACGCACCAGGTTTGCTCGCGACATCTCGCGCCGCCGCCATCCTGCTCACCAAGGAACTCCGCCTCGAGTTCCGCTCGCGCGAAATCCTCACAGCCACGGTCGTCTTTTCGCTGGTCGTCATCACATTCTTTAGCTACGTCTTCGAGCCCACCGCAACCGAATCGCGCCGCTACGGCCCCGGCCTGCTCTGGATCGCCTTTCTCTTCGCCGGCTCGCTCATGCTGCATCCGTCCTTTGCGCGCGAGCAGAACAACGACACTTTGGACGCGCTCCGCATGGCGCCCATCTCTCCTTTTGCGATTCTTCTGGGCAAGCTGCTCGCCAATTTCATTTTCATGTCGCTGACTGAGTTGGTGCTCGTGCCGGTGTTTGCCGTTTTCTATAATTTGTCGCTCGCCGGCGTCGCAGGCCGCCTGACGCTCGTTCTGATGCTTGGCACCCTGGGTCTCGTCACCACCGGCACGGTTTTCTCTGCCATTTCGGCGCACGCCCGGATGCGCGAGCTTTTGCTTCCGCTGCTCCTGCTTCCGATCCTCGCTCCGCTCCTGATCGCGGCCGTGGAAGCCACGGCTTCCTTATTCGCCGAGCAGCCTGCCCTCGACCGCACCTGGGTCGCTTTTCTGGCTGGATTTGATATTGTGTTCTTCAGTGCTTCCTGGCTGCTGTGCAATTTTCTGGTCGAGGAATGAACGCGGCCATGAACGCGCCATGAACGCCAAAAGGAAGGGAGGCCAGCCGTGAAAGTCCGGATCGCAGGGACAGTGCTCGTGGCGGCCCTCGTTTCCTTTGCCGGTTACGCCGCCCTGTTCATCGCGCCGGACGAATCCACCATGCACGAAGTCCAGCGTATCTTCTATTTTCACCTCCCGGCCTGGATGACGTCCTTCACGGCTTTCGCCATCGTCTTCGTTTCGAACATCGCCTACCTAACGACCCGCCGCCTGAAATGGGATTGCTTGGGCGTGGCCGCAGCGGAAGTGGGCGTCGCCTGCTGCTCCATCGGTCTCATCACCGGCCCGCTCTGGGCCCGCCCTGTATGGGGCATCTGGTGGACCTGGGACGCGCGCCTCACCACCACCTTCATCCTCTGGCTGCTCTACATTTCGTATCTGCTGCTTCGCGGCCTGCTGGAAGACCCGCAAAAGCGCGCCTCGCTCTCGGCCATTTTCGGCATTTTTGCCTTCCTAGACGTGCCGCTCGTGTACGTCTCCAACCGCCTCTGGCGCACGCAGCATCCGCAGCCGGTTTTGGCGGGTGGCGAGGGTTCCGGGCTCGATCCGACGATGGCAAAAGTCCTGTTGCTGTGCGTCATTTCCATGTTCGCGGTCATGATCCCCGTGCTGATCGATCGGTACCGCCTGGAGAAGTTGCGTCACGAATACGACGAACTGCGGATCGAGGCCGAAAATCGCGCCACCGATCCGCACCTAGTTCCCTCGAAGGGGCACGCATGAAAAATTTCCAATTTCTGTTCGCTGCCTGGATGGCGGTCTGGGCCGTCTTTCTCGGCTATGAACTGTCGGTCGCCCGCCGCCTGAACCAGCTGCGCGAAGACGTCGAGCGCTTGAAAAATCAGCTTAGGGAAGGGTAGACTCCGTAATCCATGCGGCGTGGGTAGCGCCGTTTGTCTGGATTCCGCTCCGTTTGGGGCTTTTTTTAGGACTTTACTTACTTCCTCAGAAGCGCGATTCTAGGGACCGGAACGCACCATGTCGTCGCATAAAAAATTTGCGGTTGTCCTGTTCCAGCTGGGCGGGCCAGACTCTCAAGCAGCGGTCGAGCCCTTCCTCTATAACTTGTTCTGCGACCCGGACATCATCAATTTCCCGGGGTCCTTCCTGGCGCGCAAGCCGCTCGCAAAGCTGATCTCCACCACGCGCTCGAAGATTGCCCGCAAGCATTACGCCGAGATCGGGGGCGGTTCGCCGATCCGTCGCCTCACGGAGCGGCAAGCGAAAGCCGTCGAAGCGGCCCTGCGAGGCCATATTTCCGCTCGTACCATCGTAGCCATGCGCTACTGGCACCCGGACACGCAGGAAGCTATCGCCTCGCTCGAAAGCGCTCCCTTCGACGAGCTGATCCTGCTTCCGCTGTACCCGCACTATTCCTTCGCCACCACCGGCAGCAGCCTCAAGGAATGGAACCGGCTCTATAAGCCGCAGGTTCCGGTGCATGTGATCGACCACTTCTTCGATCACCCCGATTACATCGGCGGCATCGTCGAGCGCATCAACGGCGTCTTGAATCAGCTGCCCAATCCCGAAGAAGTGACGCTCGTTTTCAGCGCGCACGGTCTCCCCATGACCCTCGTTGAAAAAGGCGATCCCTATCCCCAGCACATTCAGCAAACCGTGCGGATGGTCTGTGAGCTGGGCGCCTGGGAGAATCCCTACGTGCTCTGTTTCCAGAGCAAGGTAGGGCCGCAGAAGTGGCTGCAGCCGTCCCTAACCGGCACCATCGAAAAAATGGCCCACGACGGTATCAAGCGCATGCTGGTAATCCCGATTTCCTTCCTCACCGAGCACATCGAAACCCTGCACGAAATCAACATCGAAGCCCGCGAACATGCGGAAGCGCTCGGCGTAACCGACTTCCACATGATGCCGGCGCTCAACGATTCGCCGCTCCTGATTCGCGCGCTAGCGGATCTGGTCCTTCGCGCCGTAGGCATGCGCGCAGGCGTGGCCTCCGTAGTTTCCTGACGCGAACCTGCTTCTTCTCACGCAATCGAATTCCCACCCGTTCCTTCCCGGATACACCGCCTTCGTGCCCTGAATCGCTATGGTATAAATGAAAGGCTGCCCAGAAGGCGCGCTTTCTCCCGTGAGGCTTTGTGGAATTCTCCCTGACCGACGAGCAGCAGCAGCTTCGCAATACCGTCCGCAAGTTTGCTGAAAGCGAAATCGCCCCCCACGTAATGGAATGGGACGAAGCCTCCACGTTCCCCTCCGAACTCATTCCCAAGCTGGCTGAGCTCGGCCTTCTCGGCGTCATTTTTCCCGAGCAATATGGCGGCGCCGGAATGGGCTATCAGGAATACGCCATCATCATCGAGGAGCTTTCGCGCGTCGACGGCTCGATCGGCATCATCGTGGCCGCTCACAATTCTCTCTGCACGAACCACATCTACAAGTTCGGCAACGAAGACCAGAAGAAGAAATTTGTCGTGCCCCTCGCGCAAGGCGAAAAGCTGGGCTGCTGGTCGCTCACCGAACCCGAAGCCGGTTCCGACGCCGGCGGCACCCGCACCACCGCAAAAAAGGTCGGTGGCGAATGGGTGATCAATGGCGCAAAAACCTTCACCACCAACGGCCACTACGCCGATGTTTGCGTTGCCATGGCCGTCACCGATCCCGGGAAAAAGCACCACGGAATTTCCGCTTTCATCGTCGAGAAGGGAACTCCCGGGTTCCGTCCCGGCAAGAAGGAAAACAAGCTCGGCTTGCGCGCCAGCGACACGAGCGAAGTTGTCTTTACCGATTGCCGCATCCCGGCAGAAAACCTGCTCGGCAAAGAAGGCGAAGGCTTCGTCAATAGCCTTCAGATTCTCGACGGCGGCCGCATTTCGATTGCGTCTCTCGCCCTGGGAATGGCTCAGGGAGCCTACGAAAGCGCGCTGCGTTACGCAAAACAGCGCAAGCAGTTCGGAAAGGCCATCGCCGAGTTCGAAGCGATTCAGTTCAAGCTCGCGGACATGGCCACCGAGATCGAAGCCGCGCGCCTGCTCACCTACCAGGCCGCCTGGCTCGCCGACCGGGCGAAAGCTTCCGGCGACCACGCCGTCCGTTTCACGCGGGAGTCCAGCATGGCCAAGCTCTATGCGGGAGAGGTCGCCGTGCGCGTGGCCAACGAAGCGGTGCAGATCCACGGCGGCTACGGCTTCATCAAGGACTATCCCGCCGAAAAGTATTATCGCGACGTGAAGCTCTGCACCATCGGCGAAGGCACCAGCGAAATTCAGCGCCTCGTGATCGCCCGCCAGCTTCTCGGGAAGCTCTAGGTGACGCCGGCCATCGAAAAGTGGGCCGCGCAGATTCGCGCGGGAGACGTTCGCGCCCTTTCGCGGGCCGTGTCCTCCATCGAGAATCGCTCCCCGGAAGCCGAAGAACTCCTGAAGCAGCTTTTTCCCTACACCGGACGCGCCTACCGCATTGGAATCACAGGTGCCCCTGGCACTGGCAAGAGCACGCTGGTGGACCGCCTCGCGTCCCACTACCGCGCGGAGAAAAAAACGGTCGGAATCATCGCCGTCGATCCCTCCAGCCCGTTCACCGGTGGTGCCATCCTGGGCGACCGCATTCGCATGCAAAGCCACGCCGGCGACGCCGGCATCTTCATTCGCTCGATGGCCACCCGAGGGTATTTGGGCGGCCTCGCGCAATCCACAGGTGATGCCGCGCTCCTGCTCGATGCCGCCGGCAAGGAAATCATCCTGCTGGAAACCGTCGGCGTAGGGCAGGGGGAAATCGAAATCGTTCGTTTCGCCGATTGCACCGTGGTGGTCCTTACGCCCGGTATGGGCGACGACATCCAGAACCTCAAAGCAGGACTCATGGAGATCGCCGACGTCTTCGTCCTCAACAAATACGACCGCGAAGGCGCGCAGCGCTTCGAACAGCAATTGACCGCCATGCTCGAACTCGTTCCCGAGCGCGACGACTGGAAGCCTCCCATCGTTCGCACCGTGGCCACCGAAGGCAGGGGCGTAGACGATTTCGCCCGGCAGATAGCCTTGTTCCGGGAGCATTTCGACAAGCCCGAGCGCCGGCGCGCCCGCGAGCTTTCGTATTGGAAGGAGTGGCTGCTGCGGCTCCTCCAGTCGAGTCTTTTGGAGCGGGTGAGCCATCACCTCACCGAGGCGCAATTGGAAGCGCTGGCGGCCGAGGTGTCCGCGCGAAAGAAAGATCCATACATGGCGGTAAGGGAAATCCTCGCGGAGTCTGGCTTCGCCGCTGCGGAAAGCCAAACGGGAGTGAAATCGTGAAACTGGGCGATCTCGAATTTCACATCCTATCGGACGGCCACGTTCTGCTCGATGGCGGCGCCATGTTCGGCGTGATCCCCAAGCCGATGTGGG
>JBEKTG010000036.1:0-13814 GCA_049516275.1 Candidatus Acidiferrales bacterium | reverse complement strand
TGCGTCACACGCTTACCCCTCAGATAGAGGGTGTCGGGGAGAAGCGTCGCCAGCCATTCGGCGTCATGCTCGAGGTGAATGCATTCGGCGGGCGAACCTTTGAGCCAGGCCCACCAGTTGCGACTCCGCGGGAGAATCTGTACGGAGGGATAGGCGGCTTCATGAGACATCTGGCTCAAATCTTCAACTCCATTTCCGCCCCAAGGGGGCCATTTGGGACGCGTATGGTAACAGAAGGAACCCGCGGGACCACCCCGGTGCGCCCTACGTCCATTGACAACGTGCAAACCGGACGCGTATCATTTCCCACGATACAGCGTCGCGCGCGGATGCTTATCCCCTTCAACGCTCTAACCCCCGGATGGGTGGAGTAACCGAGGTAGAACTCTCGGCAAGCTGGGCAGTCATTGCTACGGAGGCCGCTTCCCATGTCACCCGAACACGACGAGAAACCTCAACCTTCTGCCCCGGAGACCATAATGGCAGAGCCTTCATCGGAAAACCTACAATTCGCGGCTGCCTCTGCCGCGGCGGCTGAACCCCAGAGCGCAGGTGCGGCCACCGCCGTGGCTCGCGCTCCTGAGAACGTCACGATGACCGATTCTCCGATGACTAGTTTGCCAAGCGCGAAAGCGGAGGTTGCGAACCCACCTGCCGCCGAAAGCGACACTGCGGAATCCTCCGAGACCACGGAAACGATGGACCAGCTACTCGATCAGTTTCCCACTCCTGAAACGGCGGCGGCGGAGGGGGAAATATTCGACGGACGGGTGCTGGCTGTCACCGAGGCGGGCGTGGTTGTGGACGTCGGCGGGAAGTTCGAAGGACTGGTGCCGGCACAGGAGTTTCTGGATTCGGGCGCTCCGATTGAATTCGGCGAGGGGCAGACGATCGAAGTCGAGCGTTTGCACGAGCAGCGCGATGGTTACGTGCTGCTATCGCATGTGCGCGCGCATCGCCGCCGTGTGTGGGAGCGAATCGAGAAGGCTTACCGGGAGCATACCAATCTCAAAGGCAAGATCCTGGAGCGGATCAAGGGCGGGTTGGTGGTCGATATTGGCGTACGGGCTTTCCTGCCCGCTTCGCAGATCGAACTGCGACCGGTACACGACCTGGATGGATGGAAAGACAAAGAGATTGAAGTCCGCATCCTCAAGCTGAACCGGAAGCGCGGCAACATCGTGGTGAGCCACCGGGCGCTGCTGGAAGAAGAGCAAAAGGCCAAGCGCGATACGCTGGCATCGACGCTGGCCGAAGGTAGCGTAGTGACCGGCCACGTGAAGAATATTACGGATTACGGCGTATTCGTGGATTTGGGCGGGATGGACGGATTGCTCCACGTGAGCGATCTCGTCTGGGGACGCGTGCCGCATCCTTCCACGCTGGTGAAGGCCGGAGACGAAATTCAGGTGCAGGTGCTGAAATTCGACAAGGAAAAGCAGCGTATCTCGCTGGGGAGAAAGCAGCTCCTTCCGGATCCCTGGGCGACGGTGCCGGAGCGATTGCCGGTAGGCACGCGGATACAAGGGAAAGTCGTGGGCGTCACCGACTATGGGGCTTTCGTTCAGATCGAGCCGGGGGTCGAGGGACTGGTTCACGTAAGCGAGATGAGTTGGTCCAAGCGCACCAAGCATCCTTCGAAAATCGTGAAGGTCGGCGACGATGTGGACGTGGTGGTGCTGGAACTCAAGACCGACCAGCGGCGCATTTCCCTGGGACTCAAGCAAACCCTGCCCGATCCGTGGGAAGCCGCGGCGGAGAAGTATCCCGTTGGGACGATTATCAATGGGCGCATCCGCAACCTCGCCGATTTTGGCGCGTTTGTGGAAATTGAAGAAGGGATGGAAGGGCTGATCCACATCAGCGATGTGAGCTGGACCGAGAGGATCAAGCATCCCAGCGAGAAATTCAAGAAGGGCGATTCCGTACAGGCCCGCGTGCTGAAGGTGGATTCGCAGAATCGCCGGCTTTCCCTTGGAATCAAGCAGGTGAACGACATCTGGGCGAACTGGTTTGGCGCGCACAAGGCTGGCGAGGTTATTAAGGGCAAGGTTACCAGAACGACGGACTTTGGCGCGTTCGTGGAACTGGCCGACGGCATAGAAGGTCTGTGCCATGTGTCTGAAATCGAAGAGCGGAAGCCAAAGGGCGAGCGGGAAAAGGAAAAGGCGCCGCGCGGCGCGCGCGTGACCTCCGTGCTGGCAGGCGGTCAGGAATACGACTTCAAAATCATCCGCCTGGAACCCGAAGAGCGGAAAATCAGTTTGAGTTATCGCGCGGCGCAAAAGCAGGCGGAACGGCAGGAGATCGAGACGTTCCGGTCAACGAAGTCGTCGCCGACTGCGACGATCGGCGATGCCATCATGGCCAAGCGGCAATCATCGTAGCGAACTCCCTCAAAGGGGCCTGATTTCCGGGGTTCACCTTCCCCTTCCCGGGCGAATAATCTTTACCTTACGTTAGATTGGTGATATCAAAGAGGTTGTGGCGCTCCCCGGCTTCAGCGCCCCGGGCCATCGCTTTACTACGATCGACTTCTTGAGGAGGCTTTTATCCCATGGCAGAGGCAGCCGGCGAGCGAACGCAGATCAAAGAACAAACGATGACTAAGGCCGACCTGGTGGAAGAAGTCACACGCGTGACCGATCTGCCACGGAAGGAGTCCGAAGCAGTCGTCGAAACGATTTTCGAGAGCATCATCGCGGCACTGCAATCGGACGATAAGATCGAGATTCGCGGCTTCGGAAGCTTTCGCACACGCCAGCGCCGCGGGCGCACCGGGCGCAACCCGAAGACAGGGGCGAAAGTGGAAGTGCCGCCCAAGAAAATCCCTTATTTCAAGCCCAGCAAAGAACTGAAGGACTTCATCAATACCTCGGGGCCGGCAGCGGCTTCCGCAGGCTCCCACGAACCCGGCACGCAGGGCTAAGCAGGATGGATTATTTGTGGTCGCCCTGGCGCTACCGTTATATAGCCAGCGAAGGAAAGAGCGACGGTTGCGTATTTTGCGACGCGATTGCGGCGAACGACGACGCTGAAACGCTGGTGGTTTTGCGGGCCGAGAAAAACTTCATTATTCTGAACCGGTATCCTTACACGAGCGGGCACGTGATGGTGGTTCCCTACGCTCACCTGGGCGAGCTTTCCGCGGTTCCTCCCGATACGCTTTCCGAAATGATGCGTCTGGCGCAGCGTGCGCAGGCTGCGCTCGAAAAAACGTATCACCCGGAGGGATATAACCTGGGCATGAATCTGGGGCGGGCGGCGGGAGCCGGAATCGTGGGGCATTTGCACCTGCACGTGCTGCCGCGTTGGGCGGGCGACGCGAATTTCATGACGGTGGTTGGGGAAACCCGGGTGGAGCCTGAGGAGCTTTCGACGACCTATCGGAGGCTTCGCAGCGTTCTCGCCTGAAGTTTTTTGTCGGGCGAATTTCTACTGGGCGCTGGCTGCGGCCAGATGCGGGGCGTCCCAGAAATCGGCACGTCCCAGAAGTTCCACGCCGATGTGGCGGCGGCCCTCTGAGTCAAAGCGCGAATACACCACGCGTGCTTCCACTCGCTTGCCTTTATCGCGGCGACACAAGATCACGCGCCCGTTGATTTCTACAGAATGGCGGCAAACGAAGCCGGCGCCGTGAAGGCTCACGGTGGACGTCCAGGTTTCTTCCTCCCAGGTATTGCGCGGATCTTCCCGGCGGAGCCAGACGGGGACAGATGCCGGCACTCGCGGACTGCGGCGCAAGGAACGGCCGAGTTCTGAACAACGGCGCTGGATGTCGAGAAGGCCGGAGCGGTAAGGGGCGATCGCCGATTCTTCGCCGGTCGAGAGTTCTTCGGCCTGGTGCATGCAATCGGCCAAAAAGCTCTTGAGGCTTGCGGCTACGGCGGTATCGACCGGTTTCACCTTCAGGCAGGCGCTGCGAGTGTCCATCTCGTGAAGGGAAACGGAAAGAAAGTGGCCGAGGCACAACGGCCGGGTTTCAAGCTGCGTCGTCACGCTGTGATTACAGCCATCGCACGAACATTGGCTGGCCTTGAGCGCGCGGGGCGCGTCGGGCCATGCAATTTGAGTTGCCATCTGCCGTCCCAAGAGCCCCTGCATGGGGCCAAGCTTATTGACAAGCTTATTGCTTCGGAAGCTTTCCGATACCTTTGGCTACATCGGAAATCGCGGTGCCGACGAGTTCGAGGTGCGCGCGGCTTTGGTTCTCCAGCTCGAGAGAGAACTGGCGGGTTGTCTCCGCGGCTTTCTGCTGGATGTCGCCAAGAGCGGCCTCGATAGGGGCCAGCGCCGTGTGTAAGCGCGTCTGCGCTTCGGCCTCCTGTCGCTGGGCAGAAGAATGGAAGCGGTCGAGCGAGGCGCTCATAGCCGCCTGGATCGTCTTCTGGAGTTCTTCGCGGGCGGAATCGAGACGTTCGCGCACGATCATCTCAAACTTTGTTTCGAAGCCGGTGCAGACTTCCTCGATTTTCCCCGTAGCTTTCGAGAGCGCCTGATCGAGCACCCTTTCGAGTTCCTCTCGCTGTTGCACCAGTCCGGCGATCGTCTCCTTAGCATGATCGATTACCGGAGCCGACTGTTCCTTGAGCCGAGAGACAATGCGATCTACGCCTTCTTCTCGCGACGATTCCAGGCCGCGTTGCAGGCGATCGAGAGCGTTAGCGGAGAGGCTTTGCGCGAGATGATCGAGCTCCTTGCTGCGTTCCTCCACTCGTTCAAGGGCGCGGCGAATATCGGAATCGAGCCTCCTGGTCCAAGCGGCATGAAGCGTCTTGGCGCTTTCCTGGCTGACCCGGTTTAATTGCTTGAGGGATTGCTCGATCCAGGGTCCCGTCTGAGAGGAAGCGAGTTCGGTGAGCACGGCCTTGGCTTCTTCGCGAAGTCCATGACGAACGTCATCGAGGGTGGATGTGGCCTTTTCGCGAACTGCGGCTCCGGCCGCCTCGAAAAGAATTTTTTCCATCTGCTGGTGAAACTCGCCGACCAATCGTTCGACGGGGCGCTCGACCGGGCGTTCCATGGAGGAGGACGGAGCGGGTTTGGCGGCTGCCGGAGCGGCTCCTCCGCCGTTGGCGGGCTGTTCCGGAGCGACGGGTTTCGAGACTGATTCAGGCTTTGGAACGGCAAACGGTTTCGACTTTGCGGTCGCGGGTTCTTTCAAGCGCGATTCGCAGAACGCGACCCAATCCTGCGGCGGGGAGTCAATGCCCCAGATGTTTCCGGGATCCTCGAGTTCGATGGCGGTTTCGTAGGTTCCGTTGGCATCGAGAGGCCGCTTCACCCATTTGACGAGACCGCGGGCGGAGATGGTCTCTGTCCCTTGGTTTGTCGGATTCAGTTCCAGCATGACCCAGGAATTGGTGAGTACGTCATGCTTCGATTCGTAGCGGCAGCCGTGGCAGCTTACGGCGACCGTGGAGACTTCTTCGCGATAAGGCCCGCGGTAGGAATCGACTCCCATCACCGTGATCGGGACAACGGCACTCAGGCGGGTGCTGCGGCGGAGGGGGCGGTTGAGATCGCTGGCGGTTGACGTGTTCGACATAATTCCTCTTTAGCTGTGAATTCGATGTACTCAGGATACGGCAAGCCTTTTCGCTGAATAGCGGCCAAATTCGGCGGGCGTGTTAATGGGTAACTACCAGGAAACACGGCAGGGAGGGTAGTGAAGCTGGAAGCCTTTAGGGTTTATTGAGCGGCTGACGGACAGCTGCAAGCGACGAAAGCGCCGGGGGTGATTTCCGTCTGGGCGCACGAATACGGCCGCCAGTCTTTCGCGGAAAGTGAGATTGCCGCGGACATATGCGTCGCGAAAAGATCGAGAAGCTTTGAGCGGACGAGTTCATTGGAGCGGACCAGGAGAGAGATGGTCCGCAGGCTCGCCGGACTGTAGGACGGGAACCCCGAGAGCTGGCGGAAAACGTAGGCTTTTTCCCAATCGGGTTTTGCCGGGAAGGCAGAGCCGGCGAAGTTCTTTAGATAGAGTACCGCGTAATCGACGAGCGCGCCGCTGACCGTGTTGTACACACCAATTTCGAACTCTGGATTGTGGCTATCGGGGCTCATCGACGGGGCGATGTTCGTTGCGAAATAAGGAGTGCCGGCGGCGTCCGAAAGAACGCGAAAGTCATTGATGTGGGTGTGACCCGCGTAGCCGTCGCGAAGGGAGTCTTTGTGGCCTTCGATCGCCGCGACAAATTCGTCGAGATATGGTTTTTTCCAGAACGCCACCGGCGTAGAACATTTACCCGACTTTGACGACGCATAAGCATCGATTCCCGGGGGCAGGTGCATGATGAGGGCTGCTGTGTGGCCGCGGGCGCGAAGGTCATCGAGCCGGGATATGAGCCAGTGCATCTCTAGCGCCCCCGCATCGGAGTTTCCTGGAGATGTGCCGCCAGTGTAAAGCCGCGACCACAGGGTGGTGTTCAGGACGAGGAACTCCTGGCCCGGCACAGTAGGATGGGGCAGCGCATAGTAACCACCTTGGCGAAAGTCCCGGGCGGCGTCGGGATTCTCGGCGACGATCTTCCATTCTTTTGAAAGTGCCGCCAGGAGCGGTTCTCCCGGAGCGGCGTAATCCCCGACTATTGAATCGTTATTCCCCAGTGCTCCCACAATCGGGACGTCCGGGAAGGATTGCTGAATCATGCGGTTTACGAAGACCATCGTCTTGATCACAAAATTCTGATAACCGTGGCTGTCCAGCATGAATTCGCGGTATTTTTTTTCGAAATCGTGCCCTAAGTAGTCTCCGGTTACGAGTACGTAGTCATACGGAGTGCCGGTGCCGCGAGCGGCCTCAAGGGCAGATACCAGGAGAGCATAGTTCGTATCTGAACGCGCGGCCGGCGTGGCGGGCGGTGCCGGGAGATCGCGGCCCGCATGGGATTCGAGAATACCTGGCCATTTCTCAACCGGATTCGACGCGAGGGCTTCGACTCCGCGCGGATCGGTGCCGGTAAAGGGATCGAAGTGAATATCAGTGAGAATCAGGAAGGTTCGTTCATTCCGCCTAACGGAAACTATCCCGTCCTGGAGAGCCTGTCGAGGATTGGCGCCGACTGGCATCGCATGGAAGGGCAGAAGCCAACAGGCAAGGAGCAGGATTGCTGCGGCGACCTGTCTTCGAGCATCCATCGTGCGGCGAGACTCCAGCCTTAACTATAGCAGTGAAGGTGGGACGAACAGTTTCAGAGGATGGCGCAAAAACGACGCGGAGATGAACCGGAGAGAGCATTCTCCGACTCATCTCCGCGCGATGTCTCAAAACTGGGCGGCATTCCAGGTCAGGCGGGACGGCCGAAGCAGTGGTATTCGAACCCACGCGCTTTTATGTCCTTGGGGGACAATATGTTACGGCCATCGAGGATCAGTGGGCGATCCATCGCGTCGCGTACGCGCTCCCAATCGAGTGTCTTGAACTCATCCCACTCGGTGGCGATAAGCAGTGCTTCGGAGCCCTCCGCCGCCTCATAAGGCGACTTGGCGTACTCGATCTGCGGCAGCACGGCTCGCGCCCGGTCCATAGCTTCCGGATCATAGGCACGAATCCGGGCACCTTCCCCTAACAGCTGGTTGATCAAATCGATGGCCGGGGCAAAGCGAATATCGTCTGTATTGGCCTTGAAGGCGAGGCCCAAAACGCCGATTTGTTTGCCGCGGATAACCCAGAGGGCCTTACGTATTTTTTCGCAGAAGCGTTCGATCTGCTTCTTATTGACCTTCTCCGCTTCCCGAAGCATGGTGAAGTCCACGCCGGAACGTTCGGCCAGGTGAACAAAGGCCTGCAAGTCCTTGGGGAGGCAGAATCCTCCGAAACCTAATCCCGTGCGTAGAAAGCTTTTCCCGATGCGCGGGTCCATTCCGACGGCGTGCATCACTTCTTCGATGTCCGCTCCCAGCCGCTCGGCGAGCGCCGAAACCATGTTGGCGTAGGAAATCTTGAGCGCCAGGAATGAGTTGGAGGCGTGTTTGATAAGCTCTGCGCTGTTGATTGTGGTGACGAGCCAGGCTGGTTTGGGTCCCTGCGGGCAGCCGGACGGATGGACGAGGCACTTGAAGCTCTGCTCCAGAACGGGGCGGTAGATTTCTTTCAACTGCTTTTCGGCATTTTCATCTTCCACGCCGACAACGATCCGGTCGGGATGGAGGAAATCCTCGACTGCGGTACCTTCGCGCAGGAACTCGGGATTGGAGGCAACACTGAAGGTCACGTTCGATTTACGTCCATAAACGCCCAGGGCGCGCTTGAGTTCTTGGCCTGTGCGAGCCGGCACGGTGCTTTTCTCGACGACGATTTTGGGGCTGCGCGCTTCGGTGGCGATCATTCGCGCGACATGGTCGATGGCGCTCAGGTCCGCATCCCCGTTGGGAAGCGGCGGGGTTCCCACGCAGATGAAGATGGCATCGCCGCGAGTGGCGGCGTCGGCGAGATTCGCGCTGAAGCTGATCTTCTTCTCGGTGCGGGCCTTGGCTATCACCTTTTCGAGGCCCGGTTCGTAAATAGGCAGGCCCCCATCCTCAAGAATCTTGATTTTTGAGGCGTCGTTATCGGTGCATATCACTTCATGACCGATTGCCGCGAGGCAACCACCTGTCACCAGGCCGACATAACCCGAGCCAATCACCGAAATCTTCAATGGAATCTCCTGATAAGGATTTTAAGGACCCGAACCCACGAACCTTCATTGTGTTCCATCCGGTATGCAATTCCAAGCGGCCGACGCGGCGATGTTTCTATTCTCTTAATGGATAAGAGTGCGTGAATTGTGAAGTCGAAATGCAGGGAGTGCGGATATCAATACCGTTGAAAGGGGATTTGAAAGAAAAAGTTTTCCCCTATTTCCCCGGATTCGGCACGTTCGCTTGGGAAGATGCTGCGATGCTGATTTAATTCGTTTTTAATCAGATGCTTAAGTGCCGAACAAAAATGGACCGGCACTTGCATTCCAGGGCACGGGGAATTGTGTTTAGGCTATTAGTACTCTTGCGGCCACTACAACAGTAGGTCACTGTTGGGGTCTAGGGCTAACAGGGGCATGAAGAACGGGGTCTATTATCTCAGGTCGAACGTGCTTGTGGAGCCCCTTGTAGACGGTTGGTATGCCTGGGCCCATTTAATCCCTCCTGCGACCGCGGCGCGAAATCTCACCGAGCGACATCTGCGCATAATGGAGTCCTATATCGAGTCTCCTGAAGCGCACCAGGCCGCTGTGCGAAACCCTGCTTTGCTGGGCGGCCCCTTCATGGATCTGGGAGAAAACCGGGTAAAGGAAGTGACAGAACTGCGCGATCGCACGCTGCGGGACCGCCAGGCGCTGGTTGAGCTTTCGCGCTCGATTGAAGAGCTTGACGCGATGCTGCGCACGAAGGGAACCGGTTACAGTCTGGAAGTCCTCTATGACGAGGTACCGAAGAGCCTTCAGGGTTACGTGGAATTGACCTACGACTTGAATAATCACCCGTCCTTCCGCCTGATCGAACCGCTCCTTTACAAAAGCAAGGCGTATGACGAATCTCTGCAGAGTCTCATGTTCTCAGAGGTCACCGGCGACGAGCGGCCTTTTGTGTTGAGCACGCCGCGGCTGGACAAGGGAAACTCGGTGCAGTTGCAGATTCCTTTCTCGAGCGAGGGGATCGACAAGCTCTTTCGCATGAAGAATCAGCCGGCTTCTTTCGACTTCGTGCGCGAGACGCTGGATCTGAATGACGAGGACGCCAATCGTTTTCGGTCGTTCCTGACTCACGAGCCGCCCCGCCCGTACGCAAAATATGACGGGGAGGGGGCGCGGTGGCGCTATTTCGGGCATGCCTGCATCCTTCTTGAGGCCAGGAACGTCAGCGTGCTGATGGATCCGGTGCTCAGCTATACCTACGAGAATAGTATTTCGCGGTACACGTATGAGGACCTTCCCGAGGTGATCGATTACGTCCTGATCACGCACAACCATCAGGACCACATCCTGTTTGAGACCCTGCTCCAATTGCGGCACCGCATCCGCAACATCGTAGTTCCCCGGAACGGGGGTGGCGCGTTGCAGGACCCGTCGCTGAAACTGCTCCTCAAGCAGTGCGGCTTCCGGAATGTGATTGAGCTGGCCGAAATGGAAGAGATCGGCTTCGAGGGCGGCGCGATCACGGCCATTCCGTTTCTCGGCGAGCACGGCGATTTGAACGTGCTCACCAAGTCCGCATATCACCTGCGCGTGGGCGCCCATACGCTGTTGTTTGCGGCGGATTCCTGCAACATCGCGCCGAAACTGTACGAGCACGTTCACGAACAGGTAGGGGATGTGGATGTGCTGTTTGTGGGGATGGAATGCGACGGCGCTCCCATGTCCTGGATCTACGGACCGCTGCTCACACAGCGGCTGGAGCGGCCGAAGGACCAGTCGCGGCGCCTGGCGGGATCAAATTACGAGCGCGCGATGGCTATTGTGAACCAGTTGCATTGCAAGGAAGTCTATGTCTATGCGATGGGACAGGAACCTTGGCTTAATTATATAATGAGCATTAAGTACACGGAGAAATCGAATCCGATTATCCAGTCCGACCGGCTGATTGAGGCGTGCCGGTCTCGCGGGATCGTTGCCGAGCGGCTGTTTGGCGAGAAGGAGATTTTGCTGCCCTAGTCTTTGCACGGCCATGACACTTCCCCTTCAAAATCCGGCGACAGTCCCGCAGCGGGACGAAGTTGATCCCGCCGTTTTTTCTGCGGGGGCGCGCAGCGAAAAACCGCGGACAGGAGAGCGGACGGAATATCCTCGCGATAAGACGATTGCGCAACTGTTCGAGGAAGTCGCCGGGCGGTATCCCGAGCGCGTTGCCGTGGTTTGCCGGTCGCTGGAACTGAGCTACTCGGAGTTGAACAGCCGCGCGAACCAGCTGGCGGCGCGGTTGCGGTCTTTGGGCGTGGCCCGGGAAACGATGGTGGGATGCTGCATCGAGCGCTCGCCTGAGATGATCGTCGCGTTCCTGGGGATTCTGAAAGCGGGCGGGGCTTATGTGCCGCTTGAATCTTCTTATCCGCAAGACCGCCTGGATTACATGCTTGCGGAAACGGCCACGCCCGTTATTTTGTGCCAGCGTTCGCTCGCTGGAAGATTCGCCGGCCGGAATGTTGGGGTTCTGTGTGTTGACGAGATGGCGACGTCCGGCGACTGTTCGCCGCAAGGTGCCGATACGGGCTCGATGGGCGCGGCCACCGACTTGGCTTATGTGATGTACACCTCGGGTTCGACCGGCCAGCCGAAAGGTGTGATGGTTGAACACCGTGCGGTGGCGCGCCTGGTTCGGAATACGAACTTCTGCAAGTTTGGGCCCGAGGAGGTTTTTCTCCAGTTTGCGCCGGTCTCTTTCGATGCCTCCACGCTCGAAATCTGGGGACCGCTCTTGAATGGCGGAAAGCTCGTGGTGATGCCTCCCCAAACGGCCTCGCTGGAAGATTTGGGCCGCGCGATTCGGGAACACGGGATCACGACCCTGTGGCTCACCTCTGGCCTCTTCAATTTGATGGTCGAGCAGAGGCTGGAGGATTTGCGCCCGATCCGGCAGCTTCTGGCCGGCGGGGACGTTCTCTCCTCGCGGCACGTTCGCAGGGTGCTCGAGAACTTGCCGGACTGCACGGTGATCAATGGCTACGGACCAACCGAGAACACAACATTTACCTGTTGCCACGTGATGAGGAAGGGCGATCCGGTGCCTGAATCGGTGCCGATCGGCAGGCCTGTCTCGAACACTTGCGTTTACATCCTCGATGAAAGTTTGCGACCGGTGGGCGCACACGCGGCCGGGGAGCTCTATGCCGGTGGCGACGGCGTGGCGCGCGGCTATCTGAAAGACCCAGCCAAGACAGCCGAAAAATTTGTGCGCGATCCGTTTTCAGACGAGCCCGGTGCGCGGATGTACCGAACCGGTGATCTGGCACGGTGGCGGGATGACGGCGTAGTCGAGTTTCTTGGCCGGATCGACAACCAGGTGAAAATCCATGGCTACCGCATCGAGCCCGGCGAAATCGAGATCGCGCTGCGGACCCACAAGCTCGTCAACCAGGCTTGCGTGGCGCCGCATACCGCAGACGACGGCTCGAAACGCCTGGTGTGCTATTTCACGACTGCGGACAACCGCGAGCTCAGCGGCAAAGAATTGAAGCAATTTCTTTCCGGCAAGGTGCCGGCGCACATGGTGCCGGCGTTGTTCGTTCGTATGGAAGGCTTGCCGCTTTCCCCCAACGGAAAAGTTGACCGATCCGCGTTGCCCTCACCCGTATTGGGCGGAGATGAAACAATGGGGGGAGGAACGGCAACCCAGTTCGAGTTGCAAATTGCCGATGTGTGGAAGCGGGTACTGCGCGTGGAGCGCGCCGGGCTGGACGATAATTTCTTCGATCTGGGAGGCGATTCGCTGCTGTTGCTGGCGGTCCATGCGAATCTTCAGAAGACCCTGCAGCTTGAAATTTCCATTACCGATCTCTTTGAGTTCGCCACCGTCCGCACTCTTGCCGCTCATCTAAGCAAGACGCGGCCGGCTGCTCCTTCGTTTTCCGACCTGCAGCAGCAGGCGCAAAAGCAACGCGATGCTTTTGCCCGCGAGCGCCAGCGACACTCGGGTGGTGCCTCATGAGCGCACGCGATACTTCCGAACCGCCACTGGAAGGAGTCGCCATCATTGGCATGGCGGGGCGCTTCCCCGGGGCGCGGTCCGTCGCGGAGTTCTGGCGCAATCAGCTCAACGGCGTAGAGTCCATCTCGCACTTCACAGTGGAAGAGCTCGAAGTGGCGGGGGCTGCGGAACTCGCGCGTGATCCGAATTACGTCCGGGCGCGGTCGATTCTGGAGGATGTCGACCAGTTCGATCCGGGATTTTTCGGGATTTACCCGCGTGAAGCGGAATTGATCGACCCGCAGCAGCGGCTGTTTTTGGAATGCTGCTGGCAGGCGTTCGAAGACGCCGGCTACGACCCCGGTGCTTATCCGGGAGCCATCGGCGTCTACGCGGGATGCAGCACGAGCACGTATTTCCTCTCGCAGATATGCAAGAATCCCGCATTCATCGAGTCGTTCACGGGCGCCTATCAGGTGGGAAATTACCCCGAGATGATGGGGAACAACCTCGACTTTCTGGCCACACGCGTGGCTTACAAGCTGAACCTGCGCGGTCCGGCGTTCACGATGCAGGCGGGCTGCTCGACCTCATTGCTCGCGGTGACGCAGGCATGCCAGTCGCTGCTGACGTATCAAAGCGACATGGCGCTGGCGGGCGGAAGCTCGATCACGTTTCCGCAGAAGCGCGGCTCGTATTATCAAGATGGCGGAATGGTTTCGCCGGATGGCCACTGCCGCACGTTTGACGCGGAGGCACGAGGGACTGTATTTGGCAGCGGTGTGGGTGTTGTGCTGCTGAAGCGCTGTGAGGATGCGGTCCGCGATGGAGACCAGATCTATGCGGTGATTCGCGGCTTTGCGGCGAATAACGACGGGTCCGCGAAGGTGGGTTACACGGCGCCGAGTGTCGAAGGGCAGTCGAGGGTTATTGCGCTGGCGCAGGCTGCCGCCGGCGTGGAACCGGAGACCATCGGATATATCGAAGCGCACGGCACGGCGACTCCACTGGGCGATCCAATCGAGCTTGCGGCGCTGGCGCAGGCGTTTGGGACGCGCGGCGGCAGGAAGAATTTTTGCGCGGTGGGTACGGCCAAGACCAACGTGGGACATCTCGACATCGCGGCTGGGGTGACCGGGCTGATCCATGCGGCGCACGTCGTGCGTCATGGGGTGTTTCCTCCCACGCTGCATTACACGAAGCCGAAT
>JBEKTG010000035.1:0-13676 GCA_049516275.1 Candidatus Acidiferrales bacterium | reverse complement strand
CCGCGTCTCCGACTGTCCGGTAGGATCCCCCACCATCGCCGTGAAATCGCCGATCAGGAAAATCGCCGTGTGCCCCAGATCCTGAAAATGCTTCAGCTTGCGCAGCACCACGGTATGCCCCAAGTGAATATCGGGCGCCGTGGGATCCACCCCCAGCTTCACGCGCAGCGGCTTGCCCGTGGCGGCGGACTTCTCCAGCTTCGCCTTCAGTTCATCCTCGCGGATGATCTCGGCGACGCCTTTGTAAATGTAGGGAAACTGCTCCTGGACCGGCTTGAATTTCTCGGCGGACAATTAATTTTTCTCCGGACCGTTCTTTTTCTCGGGATCGATCAACACGCGCCGCCCTTCGATGCGATAGCGCCCTTCCAGCACGATGCGCACAGCCTCCGAATAAATCCGGTGCTCCTCCCGCAACACGCGCTCGGAAAGCGCGCTCTCCGTGTCGTCGTCCTGAATCGGCACCACCGCTTGCAGGATGATTGGACCCGCGTCCAGATTCTCGTCGACGAAATGCACCGTGCAGCCGGAAAATTTCGCGCCGTGCTCGAGCGCCTGCCGCTGCGACTCAAGCCCCGGAAACGCCGGCAGCAGCGAAGGATGAATGTTCACGATGCGCCCGGGAAACGCCGCCACAAAATAAGCCGAAAGTAGTCTCATGTACCCGGCCAGGCATACCAGATCGACTTTCTTCTCTTTCAGCGCCGCGACCACCAGCTTGTCGTAAGCCTCGCGTTCGAGTCCCTTCGACGGAATCACGCACGTCTCAATTCCCCGGGCCCGCGCTTTGTCGATCCCCTGCGCGCCTTCGCGATTGCTGACCACCAATCCGATTTCCGCGTTGGGGATTCTTCCCGCGGCCACACTATCCGCCAAAGCCTCGAAATTGGAGCCGCGGCCTGAAAGCAGAACGGCGATGCGCTTTTTCATGTTCGAAAAAATTAACACAGTTCCGTAAGGAGGCAAAACGCGGTTGCAGAAAGAACGCGGCCAGATGCGCCGGGCTTAGCGATCCCTATACAGGAAGCGTCCCGGAATACGCGACGCGAGGCTTCCCGCGCGCAGCGCTCTCGATCCGCCCGATCAGGTAGAATTTTTCGCGGCGCCGCTTCAATTCCGCTTCCACGCGCGAGATGTTTTTTGCCGGGACCACAAGAATCATCCCCACGCCCAGATTGAACGTCTGCAGCAGCTCTTCCCGGTCGATCCGGCCCACATGCGCGAGATACTTGAAAATCGGCAGCACGGGCCACGACCCCAGTTCCACCACCGCCTGCACATTGCGCGGAATCGCCCGCGGCAGGTTGCCCGTGATGCCGCCGCCGGTAATGTGCGCCATCGACGTAACCCATCCGCGGTCGAGAATATTCTTCAGCAGCGGCCAGTAAGCGCGGTGCGGCTTCAAAAGCTCGGCGCCAATCTTGTTCCCGATTTCGGCCACGTACGTGTCTGGCTCAAGTTTCGCCGTCCCGAACACGAGTTTGCGCGCCAGAGAATATCCATTCGTGTGCAGGCCACTCGAAGGCAGCGCCAGCAGCGCGTCCCCGGGCCGCACGCGCCGCGGATCGAGCTGCTTCTTTCGTTCGACGGCGCCCACGATAAACCCGGCCAGGTCATATTCGCCCACCGAATAGAAATCCGGCATTTCCGCCGTCTCGCCGCCGATCAGCGAGCACCCCGCCTTCTTCGCGGCGCGGCTCATTCCCTCGATCACCTGCTCGACGATCTCCGCGTCCAGCTTCCCCATCGCCAGATAATCGAGAAAAAAGAGCGGCTCGGCTCCCTGGGTGAGAATGTCGTTGACGCAGTGATTCAGAATGTCCGCGCCCACGGTGGAGTGAATGCCCGTCGCGAACGCAATCTTCAGCTTGGTTCCCACACCATCGGCGCTCGCCACGAGAATCGGCTCGCGCCAGCGTTTGCGGTCGAGCTGGAACAGCGCCCCGAAGCCGCCGATGGGCGCAAGAACGCCGCGCCGAAAAGTCTTCCCCGCCATCGCGGCAATCCGCCGCTTGGCTTCATCTGCAACCGAGATATTGACGCCGGCATCGGCGTAGCGCATGGACGAGGCTCTTCTTCCGGAGGGGCTGGCCTGCTGACGATTCTAGAATATATGAAACAGGCGGCGCCAGCGTACTTCCTGCGGGTGCACCAGCGCCCGTAGATAGGTTTCAAACCGCTCGCCGATGTGCCCCGGCTCCCACACTTCTTCGGGCGCGTCGATCGACATATAGATGATCAGCGGCGTGCCGATAATATTCTGGCGCGGCACAAAGCCCCAGAACCGGCTGTCGTAGGAGTTGTCGCGATTGTCGCCCATCATGAAATACTCGCCGGGAGGCACCACCAGCTCGCCCTTCACGATGTGCGACGCGACTTCCGCGCCCCATTGCGGACGCATCCGCCCCCGCCATTCGAGGTCATCCGGCGCAGGCGGAAAATTTTCTCCCGGCACGTCCACGGCGCCCAGCTCGCGCAGCGCGTAAGGTTCCGTCAGCGCCACGTCGTTCACGTACACCTGGCCCGCAATGATCTTGATGCGGTCCCCCGGCACGCCGATACATCGCTTGATAAAGTCCGGAAAGCCTTCTTCGGGAAGGGGCGCGCGAAACACGATGATCTGCTGGCGTTTCGGATCGCGCCACAACGGCACGTGCAGCGCAGTGAATGGAATTCCCGCGTCGTACCCGATGCGGCTCACGATCAGGTGATCGCCGATCAGCACCGTATTTTCCATCGACCCGCTGGGAATCACGCGCGCCTGCACCAGCGTGCCCTCGATAAAAAGGAACGCCAGGATCACCCAGACCCACGAGATCACTTCCTGCTTGATGCGCTCGCTGGCAGTGTCGTGATGATCCGGATTGTTGGGCGGTGCGACGGCGTCTTCCACGTCAGCCTTCACGATGAGCCTCCACTTCGAGTTGCACCAGCTCCGTCGGATAGCTGCCGGTGTAGCACGACGTGCAAAATTTTCCCTGCGTGTCTTCCACGGCCGCGCGCAGCGATGGCAGCGACAAATAGCCCAGCGAATCCGCGCCCAGGAATTTGCGGATCTCTTCCACCGAATTTCGCGCCGCAATCAGTTCATCCCGCCGGGGAGTATCCACGCCGTAGTAGCACGGTGAAATCGTCGGCGGGCAGCTGATCCGCACGTGAACTTCGGTCGCACCCGCGTCCCGCACCAGCCGCACGATCTTGCGGCTTGTCGTCCCGCGAACAATCGAGTCGTCCACCAGGATTACGCGCTGGCCCTCGATCATCCGCCGCACCGGGTTCAACTTGAGCTTCACGCCAAAATCGCGAATGGCCTGCTCCGGCTCGATGAACGTCCGCCCCACGTAGTGATTGCGAATGAGCGCCATGCGAAACGGAATGCCGGACTCCGCCGCGTACCCCACCGCCGCCGGAACTCCCGAATCCGGCACCGGCGTCACGATGTCCGCTCCCACGGGATGTTCCTTGGCCAGCAGTCGGCCCAACTGCTCCCGGCTCTGGTACACCGGCCGTCCGAAAACCACGCTGTCCGGCCGCGAAAAATAAACGTGCTCGAAGATGCACTGCTGATTCTGCTTTTCCGGCGCGAAGCGAATGGACTCGACTCCCCCGCGCGAAATCCGCACCATCTCGCCCGGCTCGATTTCGCGGACGTACTCCGCATCGATCAAGTCGAACGCGCACGTCTCCGACGCCACCGCCCAAGCCCCGTCGAGCCGCCCGAGAGCCAGCGGCCGAAAGCCGCGCGGGTCGCGAATCGCGTACATCTCATCGCGCGCCAGCAGGAGCAGCGAGTAGGCGCCCTCCACCTGGTTCAGCGCGTCCGCAATCGCCCCGGACAAATTTCGTGCCGAGCTTCGCGCAATCAGATGCACGATCACTTCGGTGTCGCTCGTCGTCTGGAAGATCGACCCGCGATGCTCGAGCTTGCGCCGCATTTCCAGAGCGTTGGTCAGATTGCCGTTGTGCCCCAGCGCGATCTTTCCCTTGTTGCAGTCGATCACCACCGGCTGCGCGTTCACCACCGTGTTGTCGCCCGCTGTCGAGTATCGCGTGTGGCCGATTGCCACCGCTCCCGGCAGCATCGCCAGCACCTGCGGCGTAAAAATCTCCTGCACAGACCCCAGGCTCTTCTGCGCATGAATGTCGGCGCCGTCGCTCGAAGCGATCCCCGCCGCTTCCTGCCCGCGATGCTGCAGCGCATACAGTCCCAGATAGGTGAGCTTCGACGCTTCGGGGTGCCCAAAAATTCCAAACACGCCACACTGATCGTGGAAGTGGTCGTCGTCGAGGATGTGAAGTTTGGGGATCATGCACTCTTGAGGGCCGCAGCCAGCGATCCGCTCCACGCGTTCTGGAACGAATCCACACTTCCTTGGATGAAATTGCCCCCGTTATATTGGATGAGAAATTCCCCGCGAGTGACGGTACCGACCCGTTCTAAGCGAACGCCATATTGTGCTGCAATTTGGCTGACTCGGGCAAGCAATTCCGGGGACGAAGAGACCACCGCGCGCGCGCCGCCCTCGCCGAAAAGCGCAACTTCAGCGGCCAGCTCGTCCTCACGCATCAAAGCCTCTTTGTTTGTTGGCTCTGGCGCGCCCTTCGTCGTCAGGCTCACTTCCGCCGCTAAGCCTTCGCTCGTGAAACAGCACTCCGCCAGCGTGACGGCAATGCCTCCATCGCTCACATCGTGCGCGGAAGAAACAGCGCGTTCGCTCGCCAGATTCACCAGGCAGTCGATCAGCCTCTTTTCCGCGGCCAAGTCGATCACCGGTGGCGTCCCCGCCACGATCCCATGAAGCGTCTTCGCGTACTCCGAGGACAAGAACTCCGTCTCCAGCTCCGCAGCCACGCCGTCTTTTTGGTTCCCATCCAGCATCAGGATCGCGTCGCCCTCATTTCGAAAACCGGAACCCAGCGCGCAATCCGCATCTTCCAGCAAGCCGAGCACGCCCAGAATCGGCGTCGGATAAATCGGCCTCCCCAGCGTCTCATTGTAGAAGCTCACGTTGCCGCCGGTGATCGGTGTATCGAGCGCCCGGCACGCTTCCCCGATGCCGTCAATCGACTCGCTGAACTGCCACATCACCTCGGGCTTCTCAGGGTTGCCGAAATTCAGACAATTCGTCGCCGCAATCGGTCGCGCACCCGAGCAAGCCACATTCCGCGCGGCCTCCGCCACCGCGTGCATCGCGCCGATCTTCGGCGAGAGGTAGCCCCATCGCCCATTTCCGTCAGTAGAGAGCGCAATCCCGCGCTTCGTCCCTTTCAGACGCAACACCGCCGCATCCCCCGCGCCCGGCCCCACGCGCGTATTTGTCCGCACCATGGAGTCGTACTGCTCGGTAATCCAGTGCTTCGACGCAATGTTCGGCGAAGCCAGCAATCGCCGGAAGTTTTCGCTCAAATCCGCGCCCCGCGCCGCAAAGGATATGGCTTGCGCGGGCGTTTGCAACCGAACCGGTGGCGCGGCAATCGGCCGCTGGTACACCGGACCTTGTTCGGCAATGGCGTGCGCCGGAATATCTGCGGCCACGCTGCCATGATTCAGCACGCGCAACTGGCCGTCATTCGTAACTCGCCCAACCTCCACCGCGTCGAGCCCCCATTTGTGAAACACATCGAAGACCTCGCGCTCGCGCCCGCGCTCCGCCACCAGCAACATGCGCTCCTGCGATTCGCTGAGCAGGATGTCGTAGGGCGTCATGCCGGTTTCCCGCTGCGGCACGCGCGCCAGCTCGATCTCGATGCCCACCCCGCCGCGCGAAGCCATTTCGCAGCTGGAGCTGGTCAACCCGGCCGCGCCCATGTCCTGGATTGCCACCACCGCGCCGGTGCGCATCGCTTCGAGGCACGCCTCGAGCAGCAGCTTCTCCATGAACGGGTCGCCCACCTGCACGTTCGGCCGCTTCTGCTGCGACTCCTCGCTGAACTCCGCGGAAGCCAGCAGCGAAGCCCCATGAATCCCGTCGCGGCCGGTCTTCGCGCCAGCATAAATCACCGGATTGCCCACGCCGCTCGCCCGCGCAAAGAAAAGCTCGTCGCGCCGCGCAATCCCCAGTGCCAGCGCGTTCACCAGCGGATTATTCGAATAGCATGGCTCGAAGGCGACTTCGCCTCCCACCGTGGGCACTCCAAAGCAGTTGCCGTAGAATCCGATGCCGCGGATCACGCCATCCAGAATTCGCCGGTTGCGCGCGACTTCTTCGTCGCTCGCCCCCGCCCCCGAAGTGATCGGCCCGAAGCGCAGCGAATCGAGCACCGCAATCGGCCGCGCTCCCATCGTAAAAATATCGCGCAGGATTCCGCCTACGCCGGTGGCCGCGCCCTGAAACGGCTCGACGAAACTCGGATGGTTGTGCGACTCGATCTTGAACACCGCCACCAGCCCGTCGCCGATATCCACGACGCCCGCATTCTCGCCCGGCCCCTGCACCACGTGCGTGCCGCGCGTGGGCAGCCGCTTCAGATGCGCGCGGCTCGACTTGTACGAGCAGTGCTCGCTCCACATCACGCTGAAGACGCCCAGCTCGGTAATGTTCGGGTCGCGCCCCAGAATCTTCTGCGTGCGCGCGTATTCTTCGGGAGTCAGCCCGTGTTCGGCGGCGATTTCCGGCGTGACTTTAATTTCGGTGTCGATGGATGCCATTCAATCCTGATCCGTAAACCCAGTACGTAAAGCGGTTACGCGGAGATCGTAGCTTGTCGCGAGAGGCTCGCAACCAGGGAGCGAAAAAGTACCAGCCCGTCGCCGGAGCCCAGCGCCGTTTCCACGGCCCGCTCGGGGTGCGGCATCAACCCCAGCACGTTGCGCTCGCGATTGCAGATTCCCGCAATCGCGGCCAGCGAACCATTCGGGTTGGCCGACGAATCGTCGGGAGCGACGACGCCATCCGGCGTGACATATCGAAAAATAATCTGCTTGTTGCGCTCGAGTTCCGCAAGCGTCTCCCGATCGCAGAAATAATTCCCTTCCATGTGCGCAATGGGCATTTCCAGCACTTGCCCCTCGCGCGCGGCGCAAGTAAACGGCGTGTCCGTGTTCTCGACGCGAACATGCACCTGCCGGCAAAGAAACCGCAGCCCTTTATTACGCGTCATCGCCCCCGGCAAAAGCCCCGCCTCCAGCAGAATTTGAAAGCCGTTGCAGATGCCCAGCACCAGCCCACCGGAGCGCGCAAACCGGTCCACCGCGCGCATAACGGAAGAAAACCGCGCAATCGCCCCCGTCCGCAGGTAATCCCCGAAAGCAAATCCGCCAGGAAGAATAATCGCGTCAAACCCGGAAACCTGCTCAGACTGGTGCCAGATAAACTCAACCGACTGCCCCACCACCGCTTCCACCGCATGGTAAGCGTCGTCGTCGCAATTCGATCCCGGGAACTGCACCACGCCAAATTTCATAGCGGAAATTGCCCCGAGCGCATTTTAGCACGACCGCTTCGCCTGCCGAAGAAACCCGCAGCTCAGGTTGGGCCTGCGTGGTGGGCGCGGCGTGCCTGTATTGCCCAAGTAAGGCCGTGTCGGTCGTCGAGCGTGCCCACCGCCAGTCAAATTTTCGCCGTCCGCAAAAACCCGGATGTGTCATCCCGAACGAAGTGAGGGATCTGCATTTGATTTTCCTGGCTTTTGACTTTCCTGCTTTTGCTTTTGCGGGTGCCCCACCCTTGCGGTTTTTAAGGGTGGGGCTTGATTTCCCTCCGCAGCGGCGAGCTTCACAATTCAATCGGCTAAACGCAAAAAATGACCTTTCTCTGACCCAGGCTCTTGGTTACTCTCATTCCAAGGAGGCATGTGATCGTGAAAAACCTGTTCGATGCAACGGTGGCGAATCAGGTAAAGACCCGGCTGGGAAAATTGGAGCCGCAAAGTGAGAGGCGCTGGGGGAAGATGACGCCGGCGCAGATGCTGGCACATTGCTCGGTGAGTATGCAGTGGGCGGTGGGCGAACTGGTGCCCGAAAAGGGAGCGCTACCCGCACGTTTGATGGGGCGGCTGGTGAAGCCCATGGTTTTTCGGAACGAAGACCCGCTACGGAGGAATTCGCCGACCGCCAAGAGCCTCATTGTGGCCGACGAACGAGATTTGGGCAAGGAACGGGACCGGCTATCGGGACTAATTGCCAGATTTGCGGCGGCAGGGGCGGCAGGCTGCACGAGGAATCCGCACCCTTTCTTTGGGAAGATGACGCCGAATGAGTGGGCGATTTTAATGTACAAACATCTTGACCATCATCTGCGCCAGTTTGGGGTGTGACCGTTTCGAAAAGGGTAGTGACCACCTGATGGGAGCCAATTAGCGCCGCTTGGATCGTTTGGCCCGACGAGAGGACTTTGCCTTCGCCCGCGACCTGGACGCACGCGCCGACGGCTTGGCCTTCGCCGCTCGCTGCATCTCTTTCCGGCGCGCTGCAGCCCAGCCCGGCTTGTTCGCCTGCCGCCCCCGCGCGATCGCCAGCGCATCCGCCGGAACATTCTCGGTAATCACCGACCCAGCCCCCACATAAGCGCCGTCCCCTATGCGCACCGGCGCCACCAGCGCCGTATCGCTCCCAATAAACACCCGATTCCCAATCGTGGTCGGATGCTTCGAAGCGCCATCGTAATTGCACGTGATCGTCCCAGCGCCCACGTTCGTATCGCGCCCGATCGTGGCATCGCCTAGATAACTCAAATGCGGCGCCTTCGATCCTTCGCCGAGCACGGTCTTCTTCATCTCGACAAAGCTCCCAACATGCGCCCCGGCGCGAATATCCGTCCCCGGACGCAGCCGTGAAAATGGCCCGATCTGCGCCTTCGTCCCGACCCGGCTCGAATCGATCAACGAGTGCGCCCCGATCACCGCATCGTCGTCCATGCGAACATCCTGCAGGACGCTCCCCGTGCGAATCGTGCAGCGCGCCCCGATGCGCGTGTTGCCCAGAAGCTGCACTCCCGGCTCGATCACGCTATCCGGCCCCGCCGTCACGCCCGGATCGACTACCACCGTCTCCGGCAGATAAATCGTCACGCCCGATTCCATCAGTGCCGCCGCATTGCGCGCTCGGAAAATCCGGTCCACGTCCGCCAGGTGCGCGCGCGTGTTGCACCCCAGAATTTCCCGCGCGTCCGCAGCCACCTCCGCCAGCACGCGTTCGTTGCGTTCGCGCAGCATGGCAATCGCGTCGGTAAGATAGAGTTCCTTGTGCGCATTTTCCGGCCGCAGTGCATTCAGGCACGGCCACAGCTTCGCCAGCGTGAAGCAGTAAATGCTCGAATTCACTTCGCGGATGGCGCGCTGCTCCGGCGTCGCGCTTTTTTCCTCCACGATCGCCACCACGCGCCCCTCCGTATCGCGAACGATCCGCCCGTAATCCGTGGGATCGTCGATCTCCGCCGTCAGAATCGTCGCCGCCGCCTCTCCCCGCCGGTGCGTGTCCAGCAAAGCCTTCAGTGTTTCGGTGCGCAGCAGCGGAGCGTCGCCCGGAAGCACGATCGCCAGCTTCGCGCGGCTGCGAATCGCCCGCCGCGCCACCCGCATCGCATGACCTGTCCCGCGCTGCGGTTGCTGCAGCACCGTCTGCGCTCCCAGCGCGGTCACCACCGCCCCCACCTCGTCCGCCTGATGCCCCACGACGGCAATCGTCTGCGCCGCTTTCAACGGTTGGCAGGCGCGCAGCACGTGCTCGATCAAGGGCAGTCCGCCCGCGCGGTGCAGCACTTTCGCGAGTTCGGAACGCATGCGCGTCCCTTTTCCCGCGGCGAGAATAACGATGGCAGTGTCGGCGGCAGTCATGGCGCTCGATATTGTCCCTTCCGAAGCAAGCTTTGGCAACGAAAAGGCGAAGACCCGTTCTTTCCGGGTGCTCGAAAAGTATTAACGATTAGGAAGTAGCCGAGGCAGCCGATATCGAAAGCGAAGGTGGAAGCAAGGATTCAGCCGCAGGTGCTTCGGTTGTTTTTTCCCAGAGGCTGTGATCTTCGAGGAGCCGCGTCACCAGTTGCGTGTGGAGCGAATGCCCCGCGCGATGCGCCACAAGCCGCGCCTGCAAGGGGCAGCCTATAAGAGCGAGGTCTCCGATCAGGTCAAGAGCCTTGTGCCGTCCGTACTCATCCGGAAACCGCAGCGGCCCATTCAAAAGCATCGAATCGTCCAGCACCAGCGCATTGGCCAGCGAGCCGCCGCGGATCAGCCCCATTCCCTGAAGCTCGGCGAAATCCTTCACAAACCCAAACGTCCGCGCCGGAGCCAGTTCGCGGCTGAACGATGCGCGGTCCACCGTCATCTCCACTTCCTGAGGACCGATCGCCGGATGGTCGTAGTCCACAAAACAGCTCACGCGGAATTCGCTCGCGGGATAAATCCCGATGCGCCGGTCGCCGTCGGCAAACTCCAGCGGCTTCACCACGCGGATATAATGCCGCTGACGGCGCAAATGGCGGGTCCCCGCGCGCTCCAGCATCTCGATAAACGGCTTGGACGAGCCGTCCAATATCGGCAGTTCCAGCGCGTCCAGCTCCACATAGATATTGTCGACGCCGCAGGAGTAGAGCGCGGCAAGCAAGTGCTCGGTCGTCGAAAGCAGCACGCCCTGCTTCATCAGGCTCGTCGCATAACTCACCCGCGCGACGTTGCGCACGTGCGCCTCAATTTCAAAATTGTCCAGGTCCGTGCGGCGGAATACGATCCCCGTGTCCGCAGGCGCCGGGACAAGCCGCAATTTGCAGTGAACAGCCGTATGAAGCCCGACCCCTTCGATGGAGACAGGCTGCTTGATCGTGGTTTGAAAGGGCATTCGCCGAAACAGTGTAATTGCATTTGACTGTCCGGACCAACGCTAAATTTATATCTATTATTTTCAGTGTCTTATAAAGATAAACAGTCGGCAATTCAGATATGGCGTGGTAAAAATACAACACTTCCCCGCCATCCTGCGTGGTTCAATGTGAACACGTGACGGGAACCTTGCTCTAGGCGGTCACGTTAAGCAGGCCGTCTTGGTTCGGATTCGATCCGGAGGGATTGCCACCGTTACCTGAAGAGGTCCGCGTCTGTGCGCCATTGCTTCCGAAGCTAATCTGCAATTCCTCGAACTGGACAAAAATACTACTGGCCAGCGTATTTTGAGCCTGCCCTTGGGTTGGATTCGCAGACGCAGCCGAATTCGCTCCGGGCGCCGAAACCCCCGCTTGGCTTCCAGTGCTTCCCGCATTTTGCGTCTGGGTATTTTGCACTTGCGCCGCATTCTGAGTCGCCGAAGTGCTCGCCAGCGCGTTACCTTCGCCGACTTCTTGCGCGCCCTGCTGCAATTGCTGGACGAACTGCTGCAGTGCCGCCGGGTCACTGACGTAAAGCAGCAGCGCCAGGCGGTTGAACACGCTGATGCTCTGCGGATTGATCCCCAGTTGCTGCAGCGTCTGATCCAGTTGTTGTAGTCCCTGCTGAGAATTCGTCGCTCCCGTTGAGGCATTGCCACCGTTCACGGCGTTCCCAGCAGACAGGCCGACAGCGGTATCCTGCGTTTGCGTCGGCGTCGGAACCTGCGCGGTGGCCTGCCCCTCGGGTGTTTCCTGCGCGTTATTCGCGTTTGCGTTCCCCTGAGCGAACACCTGCGCCTGGGCCTCCTCCACCACGAGCACGGTCCCTTGAAACGCCTGCGGCTGCTGCTGATTCTGCTGAGATTGCTGCCCTTGGGAAGCCTGGCCGGTAAGCGTGACCGTATCCTGAGGCGCGGGCGCTCCCTGCGCCTGGTTGGGGTTTACGGGGGTCGTGAGCGTTACCGCCTGTTGGGCGGGCGTACCCCCGGTAGTCTCCTGAAAGACAGCTGCGAGTTGCAACGAGATAGCTGCCATGTCCGACTCCTTCTAAACCCAGCAAAGCCCGCAATCTCACGGGCTGTGCTGAAATGAAACTCCTTGTGCCGCACTTGCGCTGAGGTCCATCTGCGGCAAACTCGGGCCCTTCAATAGCTGTTATCGGCGGGCGCACCTCCACCTTGAGACTTTTTGCAGCGGTTGTTTCAGCGGTTTAGACCGCGTAGAATAGTTACTTAGCTGACCCATTTAGCTTATCCAATGGCCTCTCCGTTCAACATTTTGCCCGAAGGCGCTGCGCCGCCGCCCGCGCTTGGATCGCACCCACGGCCGCCGTGGCTGCGCGTGCGCTTCTTTGGCGGCTCCAATTATCAGGAGCTGAAGCGCATCATGCGCACGCTTGACCTGCACACGGTCTGCGAGAGCGCGCGCTGCCCGAACATGGGCGAGTGCTGGGAGCATCGCACCGCCACCTTCATGATCCTGGGCAACATCTGCACGCGGGCCTGCGGATTCTGCGCGGTCCCCAGCGGCAAGCCTCTCGGCCCTCCCGAACAGGACGAGCCCGAGCGCGTCGGCGAAGCGGTCGCCCGCATGGGCCTGCGCTATGCGGTGGTCACCTCCGTGAATCGCGACGACCAGCCCGACGGCGGCGCCGCCATTTTCGCGCGTACTATTTCCGAGATTCGCCGCCGCGTCCCCGGCTGCAAAGTCGAAGTGCTCATCCCGGATTTTCGCGGCGACTGGAAGGCGCTCGAAACCGTAATGTCCGCCCGCCCGGACGTGCTCAACCACAACATGGAAACGGTGCCGCGCCTCTACCGCAAAGTCCGCAAGGGTGCCGTTTACGAGCGCTCGCTCGAACTCCTTCGGCGCGCCGGAGAAATGTCTCCGGGCCTTTCCACCAAGACCGGCATGATGCTGGGCCTGGGCGAAACGCGCGACGAGGTGCTGCAGGCCATGGAAGAAATCGCCGCCCAGGGCACCCACATCCTCACCCTCGGCCAGTACATGCAGCCCACCCCCGAGCATCTGCCCATTGAGCGCTACGTCCACCCGGACGAGTTCGCCGAATTCAAGCGCCTCGGCGAGCAAATGACCTTCAAGCACGTGGAAGCCGGCCCGCTGGTCCGCTCCTCCTACCACGCCTTCGAACAGGAAGAAGCCGCCCGCTCGTAATTTCCGTTTCTCGCCGCTGAAAACAGCTTTGCAAGAGCGCCTCCAAGCAGTTCCGGTTTTCGCGCATGCAGGACTCGCTAAGAGTGTCGAGTGAGCGCACGCGCTTTTCTTTGTTTTCAGCAAGATACGCATGTTTCCGTTCGTCCATGTGTGTCGAGTCAGTTGCGCTGTTTTTCTTGTCGTTTTCGCCCACTTTTTCGGCTCGATTCCTATCGCTTTTCATGCTCCTCGAGGCACACTAGCCATGGGCGAGAATAATTTCGAGGGATCGCTTCGCGTGGTGTTTGCCGCTATTGCAGGCCCTACTGGAGGGATGCCACGAACGCTCGGCCCATGTCGTGCACGCGAGCGGCGCAGACCGGGTCGGAGACGTTCGCTTCGAGCGCGGCATGAAAATACTCGGCAGCCTTGGACTTGCGTCCAAGCTCCTCGTTCAGGTTCCCAACCAGCAGAAGAAACAGCGGGTTATGCGGGTAGCGCACCGTCAAAGGCTCCGCCGCGGCAAGCGCCTGCTCGTATTTCAGGTCGTACTGGCGGATCAGGCTGGCGAGGATGAACCGCGAATCCACCGCCATGAACACGCCCTGTCTTGCGCCCAGCTCCATCTGCCGGACGCCCTCCTCCTTGTTCCCGCCGGGAATCCCCATGAAGACCCTCAGTAGTTTTACGATGGGCGACAGGGTTTCTACGTAATAGTTGTACACA
>JBEKTG010000034.1:0-14574 GCA_049516275.1 Candidatus Acidiferrales bacterium | reverse complement strand
TCAGCGGGCCGTTATCTGGTTTTACCAGATAGGGTTTCCCCATTCGGACATCCCCGGATCAAGGCCTGTTTGCGGCTTCCCGGGGCTTTTCGCAGCTTACCACGTCCTTCATCGCCTGTTGGTGCCAAGGCATCCACCGTACGCCCTTAGTAGCTTAACCATAAAACTTACTCAGCACGTCGCCATCGCCGGAACGCTGCCCCGCAACCGGGTTCAGACGCCCGACACCGCGCGTGTGGCAAGTTCGCCTTTCCACATTGCGCTACTCTCGAGCAAAAATTTGCAGTTTTATTACGCTACGCGAACCTTGACATCCGCGTAACGCAATGCCAGCTTCCATCAGTTGTCAAAGATCGTTCGCTTCAACCATCAGTTTCCGGTTGAAACGTCTCCGCTCCAGGCGGAGCGCGAATTCAGTTTGGAGCCGAACCCGCGGAAAATAAAAAACCCGGCAACGAGCGCCGGGCAAATCCGTCCTTTTCTCGGGGCATTTGGTTCCGCGCCCCTCGAACGGATGTACTCGAAGCTCGATTTGTTTCTACCCGGTACTAGTAACCAATCTCACCTCTACAAGAGCAGGCAGACCCGGTACGTCAGAAGACTATAGCAGATGCCACAGGTCCACCGACTTTTATGGACTATATCAGAAATTTGGATGGCGTCAAGTGTCTTGTGATTATTTTTAGGGTAATTCTGCTGTGGAATTCAGAGGGTCTGTGGAAACGAGCGGACGGCGGGGAAATAGCCCATTTCCCGCCTCAAACAGAGGCTTTTTGAATAAGGCCGCCGGTCCGCTTTCCGGGAATGTCCTCGCTAGCCCTTTCGATGCTTAAAAAATTCCACCTGGCGCAGCCGCTTCTGAGCCTCGGATTTCGTCTTGTAGGGTCCGCCGAGATTCTTTTTGCCGTCCTCCGACAGGACCTTGTATCCGCTTTTCAGTTTGCGAATCATGGAATATTCCTCCCCCACCCCAATTTTGACGCGATCCGAACAGAAATCCATCGGGGAGCAAATGTAGAACCGGGGTTAAAGGTCTGGAGAAGGGGCTCGTTTCCTTAGTCCGTGAACAAGAGGGATCCTTCCCTGCGCTAAGGATGAATTCCATTAATGTGTTGATAATACTAGACATAGGCGGAAATTCCCGTGATGCGCTCACCGATGATGAGCTTGTGGATGTCGTCGGTGCCTTCGTAGGTGTAGACCGATTCGAGATTCGCCATGTGGCGCATGACGGGATAATCGTCCACCACGCCGTTAGCGCCTAGAATTTCGCGCGCTATTCGCGCCGTTTCGCGGGCCATCCAGACATTGTTCTTCTTCGCCATGGAGATGTGCGAGGGATGGACGCGGTTTGAATCTTTCAGGCGTCCCACCTGGAGCATGAGGAACTGCGCCTTGGTGATTTCGGTGATCATCCACACCAGCTTTTCTTGCACGAGCTGGTGCGACGCGATGGGGCGATTTTCGAACTGCTTTCGTTGCTTGGCATAGTCAAGCGCGGATTGATAGCACGCCATGGCCGCGCCGATGGCGCCCCACCCGATGCCGTAGCGCGCTTGATTCAGGCAGGAAAGAGGGCCTTTGAGGCCCTCGATGCCGGGCAACAGATTTTCGGCGGGAATTTTGCAATCCGAGAACGCCAGGCTCGAAGTGACCGACGCGCGCAGCGAATATTTCCCGTGAATGTCCTTGGTTGAGAAGCCCGGCGTCCCTTTTTCGACCAGAAAGCCGCGCACCTTTTCGTCTTCGCACTTCGCCCAAACCACGGCCACGTCGGCGATCGAGCCATTGGTGATCCACATCTTCTCGCCGTTCAACACGTAGTCCGAGCCTTGTTTCACGGCGCGCGTGAGCATGCCTCCGGGGTTTGAGCCAAATTGCGGTTCGGTCAATCCGAAGCATCCGATGGCTTTACCTTGCTGCATCCGCGGGAGCCACTTTTCCTTCTGCGCGTCCGATCCGAATGTGTAGATGGGATACATCACGAGGGCGGACTGTACCGAAACGAAACTGCGGATCGCGGAATCGCCGCGCTCGATTTCCTGCATCACGAGCCCGTATTCCACGTTGGACATGCCCGCGCAGCCGTAGCCGTTGAGATTGGCGCCGAAAAAACCCAGCTCGGCCATCACGGGCACAAGCCTCATCGGAAACCGGCCCTCGCGATTGCACTGTTCGATGATGGGGAGAATCACGTCGTCGACAAACTGGCGCGCGGTGTGCCGGGCCAGCTTTTCGTCATCGCTCAGGAGGGAATCGAAGTCGAGGAAATCGACCCCGGGAAATGAGGGCATTCGGCGTCTCCTTGGCTCCGCGGCGATTGGCGCTGGAAGCAGTGTTGCCATCTTATCGGATAAGCGAATGCCAGTGCCACCGTTCGCTGGGGCGAAAAAGATTTCGCGGCGGCGCGTCTTGGTATAAATTAGCGTGTTCGGTATACTGAAATTTCAGCACAAACCTCCGAAGGGGTCAGGAATGAATCCGCCCAAAACAGAAACAGTTGCGAACGGAGCGGCGGCCGGAAGCCGCGGCGACACGCTCACGATCACCGATAACCGGACCGGGAAACAGTACGACATTCCGGTGAAAAACGACACAATCCGGGCGATCGACCTGCGAAAAATCAAGGTCAACGACGGGGATTTCGGGATGATGAGCTATGACCCGTCCTTCTCGAACACGGCTTCGTGCACCAGCAAGATCACCTACATCGACGGCGACCTGGGGATTCTGCGCTACCGCGGCTACTCCATCGAAGAACTGGCTGAAAAGAGCACCTATCTCGAGACGGCGTATTTGATCCTCTACGGCGAGCTCCCTTCGAAGTCGCAGCTGGACGAATGGACGTATCACATCACCCATCACACGTTCATTCATGAAAGTATCAAGAAATTCCTGGACGGCTTTCACTATGACGCGCACCCCATGGGCATGATGATTTCAACCGTGGCGGCACTTTCGACCTTCTATCCCGAGTCCAAGGATATTTTCAACGCGGAGTCGCGCCGCAAACAAACCTACCGGCTCATCGGCAAGATGCCGACGCTGGCGGCGTTCGCTTACCGGCACAGCCTGGGCATGCCTTTCGTTTATCCCGACAACGAACTGAGCTATACGGGCAATTTCCTCAACATGCTGTTCCGGACGAGCGAACTCAAATACCGCCCGAATCCTACTCTCGAGCGCACGCTCGACGTCCTGTTCATTCTGCACGCGGATCACGAGCAGAACTGCTCTTCGACGGCCATGCGCGGCGTGGGAAGCTCGCACGCCGATCCTTACTGCGCGACGGCCGCGGCCACGTCGGCGCTCTACGGCCCGCTGCACGGCGGCGCCAACGAGCAGGTGCTGCGGATGCTGCTCGATATCGGGTCGGTGAACAACGTTCCGGCCTACATCAAGCGGGTGAAGGCGGGCGAGACGCTGCTGATGGGCTTCGGGCACCGCGTGTACAAGAATTACGACCCGCGCGCCAAGATCGTGAAGCGCATGGCGTATGAAGTGTTCGACATCATGGGGCGGAATCCGCTGATCGATATCGCGCTGGAGTGCGAACGCATCGCGCTCGAGGACGAATACTTCGTTTCGCGAAAGCTCTACCCCAACGTCGATTTCTACACCGGGCTGATTTATCAATCGATGGGCTTCCCGGTGACGATGTTTCCGGTGCTTTTCGCCATACCGCGCACTTCGGGATGGATCGCGCAGTGGGAAGAAATGCTGCTCGACCCGGAGCAGAAGATCGCGCGGCCGCGACAGGTTTACACCGGCTACGATTTGCGCAGCTATATACCGCCCGACCATCGGGGCTAGCAACAAGCGGAGTTTGTTCGCGCGTCCCTCTGCCGGGGTGAGTTACCACGCCGGTAGAACAGCCGTATTCGGCGCGCCGCTCCAAAACGGTTGCATCCCAGCGGATTCTCTGTCAAAAACAGTGGTGCCGTTCGGTGCCGTTCTAAGGGATGCTCCATGGAAATCTCCACGCGTGAAGCCGGGAATGCCACATTTGTGGACATCACTGGCGATATCACTCTCTATAACTCTCCGGAAGTGCGCCGTGTACTGCTGGACCTACTGAAGGCGAAGCGCGTCCCCCGCGTGATCGTGAACCTGGAAAAGGTGAAATACATCGACAGCGCGGGCGTGGCCTCGCTCGTGGAGGGACTCAAAACGTCCCGGGATTTGAAGTCGGGCTTCGCTCTTTACGGCTTGAGTAAGACGGCGCGCGAGGTTCTGGAGCTGACCCGACTGATCAAGGTGTTTGAGGTCTATGACAACGAAGCGGACGCTTTGAGCGGCAATGGCTCGGTGCCGAAATAAGCTTCCGAGCAAGCATCGATACGTAGCGTATTTCTCGTAATAGGAACTCACAAGGCTCGGGATCACTATGGCGCTGGCCTACAATATCGGCGAAGCCACCATCGAAGGCCTGGCCTACGTGGGGAGCCTTGCCAGGCTCACCGGAGGCGCGGCGCGATCGATTTTTGTCGACCCGTTTCGCGGGCGGAAATTCCGGCTGAGCCGGGCGGTGCATCAGGCGATGTCGGTAGGCGTGGAGGCCGTGCCGATCGTCTCGCTGATTTCGTTCTTCGTGGGCACGATCCTGGCACTCCAGGGTGCGTACCAACTGCGCAAGCTGGGCGCCATGCAACTGGTGGCGGCGGCGGTGGCCATCGTGATCACCCGTGAACTCGGGCCGCTGATGACGGCCATCATGGTGATCGGGCGGTCGGGATCGGCGTTTGCCGCGGAAATCGGCACCATGAAAGTGAACGAAGAAATCGACGCGCTCGAGACGATGGCGCTCGAGCCGGTTCATTTTCTGGTGGCACCGAAATTCCTGGCCATGATCCTGATGATGCCGTGCCTCACCACCTGGGCCGATTTCATGGGGGTGCTCGGCGGCGGATTTTTCGGCGTGATGAGCGCGGGCTTCACCTGGGGCAGCTATTTCCGCGCCACGATGGACGCGCTGGTTCTTCGCGACATCTTAACCGGGTTGGTCAAGAGCCTGATGTTCGGGATCGTGATCACCGCGGTGGGTTGCCACGAAGGCTTCGCCACCGGCCTGGGTTCGGAAGAGGTAGGACGGTCGACCACGTCGTCGGTGGTGAAATCGATTTTCCTGGTGATCGTGGTGGACCTAATCTTTACGGCGATTTTTTACTTTACGGCACCTTCATAAAACATGGCTAAAGACGCACGCCGCAAAGACGACTCCGAGGAAACACCCTCCGGCCCGGGCATTTCCGTGCGGAATCTGCGCGTGAATTACGGCGAGCGCGAAATTCTGCACAGCATTAGCTTCGACGTGCCGGCCGGGGAAACCCTGGTGATCCTGGGAGGCTCCGGGTCGGGCAAGAGCACCCTGCTGCGGACGCTCGTAGGGCTGGAGAAACCGAGCGCCGGCGAAATCTGGATGGGAAACAAGAATTTCGCGGCCATGTCCGACGCCGAGCGCGATGCGCTGCGAAAAAAGCTCGGCATGTCGTTTCAGAGCGGCGCCCTGTTCGGCGGAATGACGGTGGGAGAAAACGTCGCCCTGCCCTTGAATGAACACACGCCGCTCGACGAATCGACTATCGAAATCATGGTGCGGCTGAAGCTCGATCAGGTGGGCCTTTCCGGATTCGAAAATTACATGCCTGCGCAATTGAGCGGCGGGATGAAGAAGCGGGCGGCCATCGCGCGGGCCATGGCCATGGATCCGGAGATGCTTTTTTTCGACGAGCCCTCCGCCGGGCTCGATCCCATCATCGCGGCCGGGATCGACGAGCTGATCCTGAAGTTGAAGAAGGCCTTCCGCATCACCATCGTGGTGGTCACGCACGAACTGGCCAGCGCCTTTCTGATTGCCGACCGGATGATCCTGATCGATAAGGGCCACATCGTGGCCGCCGGCACTCCCGAAGAGCTTCGCGCGAGCCAGCAGCCGCGCGTCCGGCAGTTTCTGGACCGCGTGGCGGAGCCGGAGCTGACCGGGGAGATCGATTATCTGCAGATGCTCACCGGAGAAGATCCGCCGCCGCATCAGTGATGCCGGTTTTATGCAAGGTCTTTGCGGCGCCGCAGCAGCAGGGCGTGCTCTGCGGGAGCCCATGTTATACTCGCCCACTATTGCGATCCGCCCGGCGCGTCCCACAGGCCGGCGGTAATCGCCGGACGGTCGAATGAAGAGACGGGAGCTGGCGCTGGTCGGGTTGTTTGTGCTGGTCGCAGCTGGCTTGCTGTTTGTTACCGTCTTCGTGCTCTCCGGAAAGCTCACCAGCGGCGCCATTCCTTACCGGGCCTACTTCAAAAATGCGGGGGGGCTGGGTCCCGGAACGCAGGTACGTTATGCGGGCGGGCCTCCCGTGGGCCGCGTGCAGACGGTGCGAAGCGACCCTCAGGACTCCACGCGCATGGAAATCGACTTTTCCGTGCAGCAAGATGTGCCGGTGAAAATCGACAGCACCGCCATCATCACGAGTACAAGTCCGCTTGCTGATAACTACCTGGGAATCGTACCCGGGACCGCGGCGGCCCCCCGAGCGGCTGCCGGGGCGACTCTGAAATCCACCGAACTCATCAGCTTTTCCGACCTGGCGGCCATGATCAACGGTCTGGGACCCAACGCAAACAATCTGGTGGTCAATTTGAACGCGCGCGCCATGGAGCTGCAGGACACGCTCAAGCGCGTGAACGATCTGCTGAGCGACCGCAACCGCGAGAACATCTCGGCGAGCCTGGGCAACGTTCGCGGAATGCTCGAGGAGGACCGTCCGGCGATTCACGCGACGGTCGCCAATCTGAACACCGCGACCGCCAAGGTGAGCCCGCTGCTGGACGATTTCCGCAAGACGTCCGCACAGGCGAATGAGGCGTTGGCTCAGCTGGATGGGGCCATCGCCGAAGACCGCCCCGAGCTCCGGCAGGCCATCGCGAGCCTCCGGCAGCTGCTGGCGTCGGCGAACGTGCTGACCGAGCAGCTGAATCAGACGGTGAACACGAACGCGGAGAATCTCGACGAGATTGTCGACAACCTGCGCCACGTGACCGACAACCTCAACGCGTTTACCGAGACAATCAAGACGCGGCCTTACACTTTGATTCGCGCGTCCGGAATCAAGCCGCGAACCCCCGGAGAGGCGCCCCCGAAATGAAAACGACCTCCCATACGAAACCAGTGCGGTGGGCGCAGCGGATCCGGTCCACCTTCTTTCTTCTCGCTGTCGCGGGGATTGCGGCGGGATGCGGCGCTTCGCGGCCGGTGAAATACTATGTACTCGATGCGGAACCCGGCGGCGCCACCGGAGCGAATTCTGCGTCGAAATATCCGGTGACGCTGCTGGTAGCGCGGATTACGTCTTCCCACTTGTACCGGGACGACCGGCTGGTCTACGGCGCCGGTCCCGTGCAACTGGGCACCTATGAGTACCAGCGGTGGGCCGAACCTCCTACGGAAATGGTGCAGGACGGGCTCATTGCCTCCTTGCGCTCGTCGGGACAATTCCGCTCCGTCTCGGCGATCAGCAGCAACCTGCGGGGCGAATACATCCTGCGCGGGCACCTGAACGCTCTCGACGAAGTGGACAAGCCGGAAATCGCGGCGCGATTCTCCATTCAGCTGGAGCTGGTGGATTCAAAGACCGGCGCATCGCTCTGGAACGGTTCTTACTCGCATGACGCGCCGGTGGCCGGTAAGGCCGTGGCGGATGTGGTGCAGGCGCTCGATCAGAATGTGCATGACGGGCTGACCCAGCTGACCGCGCAGCTCGGAGAGTATTTCGCGAGCCATCCGCCGCAGTCCGCAGGGGCTCAGTAGCCAGCCTGCCATTGGATGCGGCCGCTGACTCGCTTAAAAGTCTTCCTCAAGTGTTCCTGATTGGACCACGATCAGGCTTTCCTTTCCGAAATTAGCTCCTTCTCACGATTTCACCTCTTCTGAATCTTCGCCCCCGTAATTGCAGGAAGCACCCTCCTTCCCAACCGCCGCATTTTACCGGCAAGAACATCGGTGTTCAGCCGATGAGGGAATACATGGGCTTCGTAGCGCAGGTCATGCGGCAGCTTTTCAGCTCGGGGAACTTCGAACCTCATGGCTACTGCTATCTGTGGAATCCGGGGCTGGTGTGGCTTCACGTCATCTCCGACTCGTTGATCGCCGCGGCTTACTTTGCAATTCCGGTGGTGCTGGTTCTGTTCATCCGCAGGCGGCGCGATCTACCGTTCAGCTGGATGTTCGTCCTGTTCGGGGTGTTCATCGTGGCGTGCGGGTCGACGCACCTGATGGAGGTGTGGAACCTGTGGCACGGAAATTACTGGCTGGCCGGCGTTATAAAGGCCGCGACTGCGGCGGCGTCGGTGCCCACGGCAGTATTGCTGGCCAGGCTCATGCCGGAGGCCGTCGATCTTCCCAGCTTCAGCCAGTGGATCAAGGCCAACGCGGCGCTTAAGGCAGAAATCCTGGAGCGAAAGGAGGCGGAACTGAACCTGCGAATCAGCGAAGCCAGTTTTCGCGAACAGGCCGAGGAAATCCGCAAACTCAATTCCGAGCTGAGCCAGAAACTCGTCGAACTTGGCATCGTGAACCGCGAGCTCGAGTCCTTCAGTTATTCGGTGTCGCACGATCTACGCACCCCGCTGCGCCACATCGACGGCTTCGCCCGCATTCTGAAAGAAGAACACGCCGCCGAACTCTCCCAGGAAGGGTGCCGTTACATCGATCGCGTGGTGCAGGCAGCCAATCATATGGGGCATCTCGTCGACGACTTGCTGAATCTGGCGAGGATCGGGCGCAAAGAGATGGTACGGCAGAGAGTGCGGCTCGACGAACTGGTCAGGGAGGCCATGGCCGATTTGCCGCCGGAGATTTCCGAACGCCAAATCGAATGGAAAATTGAGCCTCTTGCTGAGGCAGACTGCGATCCGGGCCTGGTGAAATTAGTTCTGGTTAATCTTCTCTCGAACGCCGTGAAGTTTACCAAGGACCGCCAACCCGCTGTCATTGAAGTCGCTACCCGCGATACCGAAAAGGGAAAAGCCTTCGTGGTGCGGGACAACGGAGTGGGCTTCGATCCCAAGTATGCCGATAAGCTGTTCGGAGTCTTTCAGCGGCTTCACCGGGAGGAGGACTTTGCCGGCACGGGGATCGGCTTGGCCACGGTACAGAGGATCGTTCACCGGCACGGTGGCGAGGTATGGGCCGAATCGACGCCCGGAAAGGGCGCCGCGTTTTTCTTCACACTCGAGCCTCGCCCGCGACGGAACCATGCCGGTACAAGCACAAATGGGGAGGTGAAACTTGTCCGCAACTGACGCCATTGAGATTCTGCTGGTGGAAGATAATCCCGCGGATGCCGAACTCACTCTGCACGCCCTGCAAAAGAGCAATCTCGCCAACAAAATCCAACTGGCCAGAGACGGCGAGGAGGCCCTGGACTTTCTGTTCTGCCGGGGCAGTTTTGCGGGCCGTCCGTCTCATCAGGTTCCCCACCTGATACTGCTCGACCTGAAACTTCCCAAAATAGACGGGCTCCAGGTGCTGGAAGAAGTGAAACGCGACTTGCGGACGCGGGCGATCCCGGTGATCGTTCTAACCACATCCAAAGAGGAACAAGACATGGTCAGCAGCTACCGGTCCGGAGTGAACAGCTACATCCAGAAGCCCGTCAACTTCAGCGAATTCCAGGAAGTGGTCCGCCAACTCGGGATGTATTGGCTGCTCCTCAACAGCAAGCCACCCGCTTCCGCCTATCTCGCGCGCTGAGAAGAAGACGATGCCGGGAAACATTCCCAAGGACCCCGCCGAAACGGCGCCTTCGTTGCGTTTGCTGTTCGTGGACGACGATGCCGACGACCTGGAACTGTGTCTGCAGGGCCTCAGGAAATCCGGGCTGGATTTTCAGGCTGTGGCCGTTTCGACCCGGGAAGACTTCCGCAGGGCCCTCGAAGAAAAGACATTCGATATCGTGGTGTCGGACTTCCGCATGAAGGGCTGGACCGGAATCGACGCGCTGGCGATGGTCAACAAGGTGTGCCCCGACGTTCCCGTGATCCTTCTTTCGGGCACGCTCGGGGAGGAGCTTGCGGTCGACTGCATCAAGATGGGCATAACCGATTACGTGTTGAAGCACCAGCTCGCCCGCCTTCCGATTGCGCTGAACCGGGCGAAAGAAGAAAGGTCGCTTCGAGAGGGGGAGAAGAAAGCCGTTGCCGCCCTTCGCGAAAGCGAAGAACGATATCGGACGCTGGTGGAAAATGCCCCGGAAGCAATCGTGGTCTTCGATGCCGACCTGGGCAGATTCATCGATTGCAACCACAATGCCTTGCGCCTGTTTCGCGTGACTCGCGATGAGCTCATGCAGCATGGGCCCGCCGATCTGAGCCCCGCCATCCAGCCAGACGGGCGTCCCTCGAGGCTGTCCGCCAGCGAGCATGTCTCCGCTGCCTTAAGCGGGGGCACGCCGTGCTTTGAATGGGTGCATCGCAATTCGCAGGGAGACGAGATCCCCTGCGAGATTCACCTTGTGGGTCTCCCGTCGCCCGCGAGGAGACTCGTCCGGGGCAGCATCCTGAATATCGCCGAACGCAAGCGCGCGGAGACGGCGCTGCGGGAGAGCGAATCGCGCTATCGCGGCCTCGTGAACAACGCCACGTATGGGATCTACTGGGTCACCACGGAAGGCAAGCTGCTGTTCGTAAATCCCGCCCTGGTGCAAATTCTCGGCTACGACTCCGCGGAGGATCTGCTGGCGGTGCCCAACACGATGGCTTTCTACGTGAATCCATCCGATCGCGACGCGCTTCTGGCCAAATACCGCAACGACGGGCGGCTGGAATCGAAGGCCGCTTGGAAGCGCAAGGATGGAAAGGCGATCACTGTGCGTGTCAACGCGCGGTGGGCTCGCGTACCGGGACAAAAAGATCCGTGCTTCGAAGTGATGGTGGAAGATGTGACCGACCGGATCGCCATCGAGAAGCAACTGCTCGAGGCGCAGAAATTCGAAGCCATCGGGCAGCTGGCCGGCGGCATCGCGCACGACTTCAACAACATGATCGGCGCCATCATCGGCTGGGCGGATATCGGCGCAGACGAAACGGAAGCCGGGTCGCGGCTCCGCCGCCACTTCGAAAAAGTGCGCCAGCAGGCTGAGCGCGCCGCGGCTCTCACGCGACAATTGCTGGCTTTCGCGCGCCGGCAAATCCTCGCGCCGCGCGATGTCGACATGAATCAATCCGTGGTCGAAACGCTCAGCCTGCTCGAGAACGTCATCGGCAGCAACATCGAAATCAAGGCCGACCTGGCCGACGACCTGGCCGTCGTGCGGGCGGACCCCACGCAGCTGGAACAGGTGATCATGAATCTGTGCATCAACGCGCGGGATGCCATGCCCGGCGGCGGCTCGCTCCTGATCGAAACCGCCAATGTGACGTTCGACGAGCAGTCGTGTGCGCAAAGGCCGCTGGCCCATCCCGGGGAATACGCCATGCTCTCGGTGGCGGACACGGGAACCGGCATGGACGCAGCCACGCTCGGGCGCATCTTCGAGCCTTTTTTCACCACAAAGGACCTCGGCAAAGGAACGGGGCTCGGCCTAGCGACGGTTTACGGGATCGCCCGCCAGCATGACGGCTTCGTGGAAGTTACGAGCGAGCTTCAGGTGGGGAGCACCTTCCGTGTCTACTTTCCGGTGAGCGCATCGCAGGTGATTTCGAACGCTCCGCCCGATGACCACGGCACCATCCGAGGCGGCACGGAAACGATCCTGGTGGCGGAGGATCACGACGGTCTCCGGGAGATTGCTCTCGAGATTCTGACCAGCCTGGGTTACCGGGTGGTGCTCGCCGCCGACGGCGAACAGGCGCTGCGGGAATTTCAAAGCCTCCGGGATCTGATTGACCTTGCGCTGCTTGACGTCATGCTGCCCAAAATCAGGGGGCCGGAAATCTATGGAAGAATCGCCGCTGAGAGGCCCGACCTTCCCGTGATCTTTGCGACCGGGTACAGCGCGGATAGCTCGCTCCTCCGGCAAGTGGAGGAACGCGGCCTGCCGGTGATCCAGAAGCCCTATTCCCCGCGAGACCTCGCCCGCAAGGTGTATGAGGTGCTCGATAGCAAGAGGCAGGCGCTACCTGCGGGGAGCCTTCGGGAAAACGCGTGAAGCGAAGCTATTACGGGCCGTGCATTGACGCAACCTGCGGAGTTTGCTATGTTCCAGACTTGTTATCCACAAGGTGCTCTTGTGAAACGTCGAGCAGCCCGAGGCCGGGACCCTTCCCCGAATGGACATAAAGAATTGGCAAATAAGAGCTTAGCTGCTGTGAGCAAGGCCAAAGTCGTCGCTCCCCCAGACCCCGAAGCCCCCGCGAAACAGGCACAACTTAAGGCGTACGAAGAGGCTTTGGGCTTCTTTCAGCAGCAGAAATTCCAGCGGGCGAAGCAGTCGCTCGAACGCGTGCTGGAAGGTCCCAGCAAGGAATTGCGGGACCGCGCGCTCGTTCACGTGCGCATCTGCGACCAGCGAATTTCCCGCGTACCCGCTCCCACCGCCAAGTCGGCGGAGGAGCATTACACGCAGGGCGTCGCGCTGATGAACCTTGGCCGGTGGGACGAAGCGCGCGAGCATCTGGACCGTGCCCGCAAGGCCGCGCCGAAGGCCGATCACGTGGTGTATGCGATGGCCGCCCTCGATTGCCTTACCGGCGAGGCCGACTCCGCGATGGAGAATCTGAAGATCGCCATCCAGTTGCGCCCCGAGAATCGCTACCACGCCCGAAACGACGAGGATTTCTCTTTCCTGCAGGAGGACCCGCGCTTCACCGAATTGCTCTATCCGGAGCGAGAAGGTTCGGGCGGTTAGGTTCCTGTATCTCCCGTGAAAAAATCCACGCGGCATCTTTCGGGGCCTGCGCGCTCCCGGCCTGCGCGTATTGTCGCGCTTGGCGGAGGCACCGGCCTTTCGGCAGTACTACGGGGCTTAAAGGAGTATGTCGCCGGCCCTAAGAGGAACGGGGCAGCCCTGCCCATCGGCGATCTCACGGCGATTGTCACGGTCACAGACGACGGCGGGAGTTCGGGCCGCCTGCGCCGCGAATACAGCGTCCTTCCGCCCGGCGACATCCGCAACTGCATGGTCGCTCTTTCCAAGGACGAACATCTCCTTGGCGAGCTGTTTCAATACCGCTTTCCCGCGGGAAGGGGACTTGCGGGGCATAGCTTCGGAAATCTCTTCCTGACCGCGCTCACCAACATTACGGGAGACTTTTCGCAGGCGATTCAGGTGTCGGCGCAGGTGCTGGCGATTCGCGGGAGAATTTTTCCCTCTACAGCGCAGAACGTGACGCTCGAAGCGGAGCTTGAAAACGGGATCATGGTGGCCGGGGAAACGAATATTTCGCGTTCGAGGAAACCGATATCGCGCGTGCGCCTCGTGCCGCGAAGGGTGCGCCCGGTTCGGGAAGCCCTTGATGCCCTTCGGCAGGCCGACCTCATCCTCGTGGGACCCGGCTCTCTGTACACGAGCTTAATTCCCAATCTGCTGGTGGAAGAAATCGTGGACGATCACCATACGCGGCCCGGGCTGTTCGACTTCGTGGTGATCAATCGGCGCCCGGTGACGCCGCGCCTTCTGCGCCGCTACCGCGCGGAGGGCGCCGAGCCCGTCGATCCATCGCTCGAAGAGTTGGACCAACTCGGCCTGCGGTATGTCAGCGGCAATCTGCTTCAGGAGGCGGGCGTCGTCCGGCACGATCAGGGGCGGCTGACGCGGCTTCTGATCGACCACTTCGTGAAACAGCGCCCGGGGCGCTGAAATGGCTTTTCGCTCCTGAGTTTCAGGCCCCACTTTTCTCTCCTCGGTGACTCACAACCACCTGAGTTGCCCCCGGTCCACCCGGTTCGTATACTGACGAAGGGGAGTTTGGCTCGCTCCATTGGGCGCCTTTTGGTTCGTTTTCCGGGGCTCTGAATGGAACGGCTGGGCTCTGGAGGTTGAAAATGCCAGTCGCTATACAAGATGAGTTGAATGTCTACGAGTCCGCCGAAGCCCGCTTTGAAGCCGCCGCACAGAAGCTGGAACTGGAAGAAGGCCTTTACCGCTACCTGAAATATCCAAGCAGGGAAATTACCGTGTATGTGCCGGTGGCTCTCGACAACGGTCATCTGGAAGTGTTCATCGGCTATCGCGTGCTGCATTCAGCGGTGCGAGGGCCCGGGAAAGGCGGCGTGCGATTTTCTCCCCACGTCACCCTGGACGAAGTGCGCGCGCTGGCCGCGTGGATGACCTGGAAGTGCGCCGTAGTGAACGTCCCCTTCGGCGGGGCGAAGGGTGGCGTGATTTGCGATCCGTCGAAGCTTTCGAGAACGGAACTTGAGCGCGTCACCCGCCGCTACACGGCGGAGCTGAGCGATTGGCTCGGCCCGGAGCGCGATATTCCCGCTCCCGATATCGGCACAAACGAACAGATCATGGCCTGGGTGATGGACACGTATTCGATGCACGTGGGGCAGGCGACCACGGCTGTTGTCACCGGTAAACCGCTCGATCTGGGCGGATCGCAAGGGCGGAGGGAGGCGACCGGGCGCGGATTGAT
>JBEKTG010000033.1:0-27395 GCA_049516275.1 Candidatus Acidiferrales bacterium | reverse complement strand
GCAAATGGTGCGTGCATTGCCTGTCCCCGCCCGCTCAGCCCAGGATCGTTGCTAACGGTAACAATCCCCGCGCCGTCGATAACCTCTTCAGCTCTTGTTCCCGCTGGAATGCCCCCCATTCAGTGCAGGGTCATCCGCCAGCAGGAAGCCGGAGATACCTTCCTGATCGCACTCGAGTTTATTAGCCCCCTCGACTGAGTTATCCACAGTTCCTCATCTGGAATCGCTTTGAAGTTGGGTATAAAGTGGAACTGGTTTTCATTATTCCCGGAACGAAACCGAGCTATTCCCGGAGCAGGTTGTCGAGGGGCACTTAAGTATCATCTTTACAGTCGATTACGGACTTATCCAACCGCTGCCTCTTCCGCCGAGAGTGGACGATCCCGTGCAAGACGCTAAAGAGCCCCGTGTGCGCTCCTCTCGCGTGTGAGGAGAGGCTTACGCAATGCGGAAAATAATTTGATGCCCCAGCCCGGCGAAGTTTCCCGGCCGCAGCCATCGGCCGAAGACTCCTTTTTGGATTTGCTCGTCGAGACCCTGCAAGGGCTGGACGATTTTGTCCGCGGGCAGTTTCTGCGTCAGTTCTTCCGCACCACTGCGCAAATAGACCTCTCCGAAAGCAAGAGCAACGAATACTGGGAACAGATCCTTCAGCGCCGCCGGGAACTCAACGAAAGCCTCGGGAAGCGCGTTTCGCTGAAGACTGCGATGGTGGATGTGCTTTCGTCGATGAATTTCCTGCGAGTGCCCATCCTGATGGAGTACGACGAGTTCAAGAAACTCCAGATCAACGCAGCCACCGACGCGCTCACCGGGCTCTACAATCGGCGCCTCTTCGACGAATACTCCGATAAAGAACTGAATCGCGCCAAACGTTACAGCCACAGCCTCGCGCTGGTCATCCTCGACTTGCGCAAACTGAAGGACGTGAACGATCGCCACGGGCACCTGCAAGGCGACCAGGTGATCCAACTCGCCGCCAGCACGCTGCGCAAGACCCTGCGCGCTTCCGACTTCGCGTTTCGCATAGGGGGCGACGAATTTTCGCTGCTATTGCCCCAAACCGATCCTGAACAAGCTGTGACCCTCTGCCGCCGCGTGCGCGCGCAATATGAGGCCGAGGTGCAACCTTTAAAAGTTGGCACGGGCGTGACGCTCGATTTTGGCATTGCCGTCTATCCGCAGGATGGCGACCAAAAAAGCGAATTGATGGGCCTTGCCGACAAACGCCTCTACGAGCTGAAGCACGACGGCGCAGCCTCTGCGCGAGTCATTCAACTGGAAAAGCCCGCGCAGCGCGAAGCTCCTGCCGCGCCTCCTTCTCCGGCGCCAGCACCGGCCCCCGCGCCAAGAGTGTCTCCGTCCGGTGCCGCCGCAAACGCAGCTCCGCGACCCCAGCCCCATTCGGACCAGCGCAAGTGGGAACGAGTGTCTCTGGTCGGGACAAAGGCTCACGCGGTACTCTCTGACCTCGGCCAGAAGACCGCAAAAGTTCTGGACCTCAGTTATGGAGGAGTGGCGCTGCTGCTCGAAAAATCAGAAGAGGTCCCGGATCAATTCAATGCCGTATTGCACGTGCCTATCCTGCCGCCCGTGCGCGTGATTTTGCGCAAGACCTACGCCCAGCAACTCGAAGACGGCCGCATTCGACTCGGCTGTTCCTTCGTTTCGTAGCTCACCCCGACAATCGACAGAACTTCTGCTGCTCTTCAATCCGCAGTGAGGGATTTGGATTGTCGATTTAGCTAACATAAAACAGCCTCCCAAGCACAGCTGCCCGGATGGCACGGCTAAAGTGTGATTATCGGTAACACTGGTCCCCAAAATGTGAAAAACAAGTTCCTCGGGGCGTCTACGGAAGAGCCTAACACTACTATTTTCAGCAAATAACGCCCGGTCTCTGACATGCACTCCTCTTGAACTGCAGCAGGTGCCCCGGCCTGCAAGAGGACTACATGATCCTGAAGATCTCGATCGCCGTCGGAATCGCTCTGGTGGTTCTGGTTTGTATTCCGTCGCTCATCGCCACCTGCTCGTTGCTGCTGAAGAGTCTCGGCGCCCTGGGCGAAAAGCGCCAAAGAAGGGCTCTGTATTACCGCCGCTAGCGCACCCCCAGCTCACGAAACTCGAGCGCGAAATCCTCACGAGCCTCTCATTCATCCTGGTAGTGGGCGGTAATCCGACTATACGTCCAAGTGGATTGAGAACTAGTGCAACTGCGTCGCGGCACAAACTTCGCGCACGGCATTTACAATCGCGTCGGGGCGTTCGAAAGGAATCATGTGGTCACTGTCAGGCACCGTGATTCGTTTACCTCGGCTCGAAAGGCGAACAAGCTGTAACTGCAGATCGTTCACCCAGACATCACGAAGTTCTTCGAGTTCCTTCCCTTTCACGGGCATACCAAGAACACTCTTTCCAGCAGTCAACACAATGAGGGGCTTATCGCCGAGCGTACCCGAAGCCTTCACTTGTGCATCGCTTTCTTCCAGGGCACCAGCCTCTCGCGTCACCGTATCAATAAATTTCGGCTGTATATTTAAATAGGCATATTCCCGGGAACCGTATGATGCGCTGAGATTCTGTATCTGTTTTCTCGACCGGAAACGTGCAATACCGAGCCAATAGAGCAGAGGGGCGATTCGATCCTGCCGTTCGCGCTGCTTCTGTGCATTGTCGGACATTCTTTTGATACCCGGCGGCAGGCGATCTAACAAATCGGGGTGCGTTGACTCCGGGAGTACCATTCCGGCGACTTCGTTGGGGTAGAGTCCGTTATAAACTCGAATGTCGAGTCCGCCGAAGGAATGCCCGACCATTACATACGGTGGCTTCTCGCCTGCATTCTGCAGGAGCATGTGAAGTTCTCGGGCAATTTGGACGCTGGTTCGCGGAAGCGGGCTGTAATCGCTCCACATATAACCCGCACGGTCATACGAACAGACACGCGTAAAGCTCGCAATCCCGGGCTGTACCAGGCTCCACGTAAAGGAGGGTGACGCGAGGCCTCCCTCCAAAACCACCGTCGGACTTCCTTCGCCCGTGCAATTGAGATTGAGCTTGTAGCCGCCTATATCAACCGACTCTCCTTGCTGGGGGAATCGTCGGGCATCAGCCCTGGTCTCGACAGCCTGATAGGAAGCTCCTGTAATCGCGAGCAGGACTACCAGCCCTACTATCATCAATCCGATGGGGCGAAGACACGGCAGTATGGTTCTTCGCTTGGGTTGCGGTAAAGCTGGTAGTGAATTACCCAATGCCCGAGCCTCTCTAAAACCGCATGCGAGCTTAGCTGGAGCCGTCCTCCTTTAGACCCCATTTCGGGGGGCTTCTGCGGGACGATCGATCGCGTCGCGAGCTTCTTGCAAGGCGTATTCTTTGGCTAGGTCCATAGTCCGAAACTCTTTGTCTCCGTGATGAATCGTTTGAGTTCGTCCCGGGTGTTTTATTAACGTGTAGTCGCACTTCCACAAGTCGTGCGCCTGCTGATGAAGTTCCATTTCGATCTCTATGCCTTTGTACACAGATTGAATCATTACCAAGTTGTACTCGCTAAAGCCCCTTGCGTCCAGAACGATCAAACTCAAAACTCCAGGGCCGGAGTAACGCGAAAACCGGAGAACGACCCGCTACCCTAGTCCTGCCCGAATGGCAAAATTTCCGTCTACGGGGTACTATCAGGTTTTAGGCCCCACCCAGGCTAGCGTACTTCCCATGTCACTTTCGATTTCATTGCCTTCTGGCATTACTGCGAAATGCACGGGGCTCGAAGTCTGGATGGGCCGCGCCCTCGAACTCTCTTCGAAGATTGGCCCCGATTGGGACGCCGACATCATTCACGATTTGCGGGTAGCACTCCGGCGAAGCCGCACGATGGCCGAAGCGCTCAATGACGTGAATCCCTCCCGCGGCTGGAAAAAGATCAAAAAATCGAGCGGCGAGCTTTTTCACGCTTTGGGGGCCCTGCGCGACGTTCAAGTAGAGCGACTTTGGGTCAAAAAGCTCAGCAGACCCGGCGATCCGGTACGCAAACACATGCTTCGCGTACTCGCACAGCGGGAGCGGAAACATCGCCAACTCGCCGCGCAGGCCCTGGAAGATTTCGACCGCAAGAACTGGCGCCGCTGTTCCCGCAAGCTATCGCCAAAAGCGCGTTTCTTTCCACTCGAAAGCGTGGCCTACCAGCGGCTCGCCCTCGCCAAGCTGAACGAGGCTGTCGAACTGTACCAGCGGGCGCGCAGGAGGCCCAGCAGCGTGGCATGGCATCGGCTGCGGATCGGCATCAAACATTTCCGCTACATTGTCGAAAACTTTCTGCCGCAGCGGTATGAAGTGTGGTCGGAAGACCTCAAGGAGATGCAGGATCTGCTGGGGGAAGTGCACGACCTGGACGTGCTCCGGACCGAAATCCGCAGGGAATCTTCCGCGCTGGCCCCGGGGAACGTCGCGCAATGGCTCGCCAGAATCGGCGAGGAACGCAAGTCCCGCCTGGATGTTTTCGCCGCAAAAGTGTCGGCTAAGGATTCACCCTGGATCGTCTGGCGGGCAGGCTTTCAATGGGGGCACTCGCTGGTAGCCCCTCCATTACCGCAGCGGCGATCCGCTTAATCGCCGAGATCGCGAAGAATCTTCGGCGTCACCATCCAACGCATCTGCCACTTGCCGTGAGCGCTCGGCTGTTCCAGGCAGGCGACACCCGCCTTTTTCAGCTCCGTGAAAGCTCCGTGCGCGCCCGCCAGATGCTCGATCAGCCGGTCCACGTGAGGGCCGTGGCCGAAGCACATCGCTTCCTTTGACTTCCATTGCGAGATTTCCTTCACGATTTCGGAGGGGTCGGCGGCGGGCTTCAACGCCTCGCTGACGCGAATTTTATCGGGAGCGAAGCCAAGGGCTTCGGCAAAAATTTCAGCGGTCTGAGCAGCGCGCACGTAGGGGCTAGTAATCAGCGTGTCCGGCTTGACTTTCAGAGCGCGCAACCCGAGCGCGGCCGCCCGGCTCTTCTGCACGCCCTTGGCAGTCAGCGAACGCTCGGCCTCCGGCGGTGATTTAGGGTCCGTGCGGTCGATGGCACTGCCGTGGCGTACGATGTAGAGAATCATAGTGTTTTACGCTACCTTTGCGCCCTTTTGAACGCGCCGGAACTCGGCTGTAAGATGAAACTCCCTTTCGAACAGTTCCGCCTTCCGTTGCAAACCGGCAATATCCAGGCGCGTCCCTTCCGAAGCCTGGATCAGAAATACCGCCCGATGCCCGAGAATCTGCACGTCCACGCCGGCGACTTGCTGGGCGTGGTCGGATTCCAGCTTCTCCGCAATCCGCAGCAAGGATGTGAGCAGGCGAAGCTGACGCCGCCGCTCGCTGTCGAGAGCCGCATAGGCGATGTGCTCGAGGTGCGGCTCGGACTTTGTATTGTGATAGCGCACCAGGGCCGCTACCATGTCGCGCCGCCAGCCACGCAGCCCCGGAATATCGCTGTTGCAAACCAGATATTCGCCGTGCCGGTTGTGGGCCTTGCGGTTCACGAAATGCCCTACATCGTGCAGCAGCGCCCCCATCTCGAGCACCAGCCGCGCCTCCGCTCCCATTTCGTGCAGCGGGCGAAGCTGATCGAAAAGCGAAAGAGCCAGGCGTGAAACCTGGTCCGCGTGATGGGGGTCGTAATTCAGCCGCCGCGCGAACCAGCGCACCGCGGCCAGCAATTCGTCGGCCCGTCCTTTTTCTTCCTCGGACGTGACGCCGCCCGAATACTGCTCGGCGACAAGATCCAGCAGCAAGCCTTCGCGCACGCCTACGCCGGGCACCAGCAGGGAGCGCAGCCCCAGCCACTTCGCGAGCGTCGTGATGATAATCGCCGCTATGCCCATCACCTCCGCGCGGTCCTGCCGTACCCGGAAAGCCTGCATGCGCCCGGCAACATCCAGGCGCAGCAGCCGCCAGGTTTGATCCCGCAGCAGCCTCACGTTCATGGTGGGCGCCCTGCCCACGAAAGGCCCGGTCGCGAGGCGCACCAGAGCTTCCGCGTTTCCACCGCAGGCGACCGCAATCGAACGCGACAGCTTCGGGCGCTCCGGCACGGAGCTCTCCAGCAGGGAAATAATATGGTGCCGCAGCCTCCTTACCATATCTTCGCCAATCGCGCCCTTGATCCCATACGTTTCCATCAGCCGAATCGTGCCCAGGGGCAGGCCGACGCGATGTTCCAGCACACCGCGCTGGAAAAAATTCAGTTCCAGGCTTCCGCCGCCCAGATCGAAAATGAGCCGCGGCTGCACCTGGTTGCCGAGCGCCCAATGGACTGCCTGGCACACCAGGCGCGCTTCCTCTTCGCTGCTGATGACTTCGAGCTCCAGGCCGGCTTTCCGGCGAATTCGTTCCATCAGCCGGCGATAATTGCGCACTTCGCGGGCTGCCGCCGTGGCTACGGCGCGGTAGCACGTGACATGATGCTGATCCATGCGGTCGCGAAAGTGCCGGAAGGCACGGGCGGCGCGGGAAATCGTTTCGTCGTCCAGCATGCGGTGAGTGAAAGCGTTGTGGCCCAGCCGGACGGCCACGCGCTCATTTTCGAGGATTTGGATGTGGTGCGGGGACGTGGCCCGCGCGATCACCAGGCGGATCGCATTCGATCCCGCGTCCACCGCTGCCAGTTGGACGGGAGCGGCCACTTAGCGCCAGAGGTGAGACAGGGCGTGCGAAGGCCTGTATTGCGTCCTAGGAATGCCCAGGTGCGAGGCGATCTGCTTCCGCAGCACGCGATTCACCTCGGAGACGCTTCCTTCGCCGTCCAATTCGATGAAGCCGTGCCGCTTGGAAAGATACTCGAACTCCCTCTTGATCATCGATTGATAGCGGATGAACGACTGAAACAAATCGTTCGACAGCGACATGTCGCGTCCCGATTCCCAGTAACTGATCGTTTGCGATTTCCGGAACTCGCGGTCAAAGGCGACCTCGGGACGCACGTTCAGCCAGAACGTCAAATCCGGACGCAGCGCCATTTCGTAAATTCCATGCAGATAGTCGCGGCTGATTCCCCGGACCGCGGCCCTCGCGATCAGCGTGAAAATATAGCGATCCGCCAACACGATCAGCCCGGAGCGCAGCGCGGGAAGCAGCCGCCGTTCGAGCTGGTCGAAGAAATCGGTGCTGTACATAAGCGCGAGCGTCATGCGGGTCACCGAGTTTTCAGCAAGCAGGCCGTCGATGTCCTCGCCCACCAGCGCCGACCTGCGCAAGCCCATCGTCTCGACGGCAAAACCCTGGGATTCCAGCCACTCCGTCAACAGCGAAATCTGCGTCGACCGTCCCGAGCCGTCGGTTCCTTCCAGAACGATAAGATTGCCACTCAGCTCCTCGGACTTCACACCAGGCAGCGCACTTCCGTAAAAGCGCGCCGGCGCTTCCGTCTGGCCGTTGGTCTTGGATTCCGGGCGACCGTTCTTCCGCTTTGCCGACGCCTTGGAAGCCTTCGCCAGCTTTCCGTTTGCCGCCGCGGCGGACCCGTTCTTGGCAGAAGTCTTCATTTCTTTTTGGGAGCGAACTGCTCAAGCTCCACCCGCTCTTCCAAAATCTCGCGCATGAGTTTCTGCAGTTTGTTCACGCGAAACGTGCCGTCCATGAGGACGAAACGGTCCGTGCTTACCATCTGATCGTAATTATTCAGAATGCGCTCCTGGAAAATGCGGAAACTCTCCGCGCGATCCAGCGAAATTCCCAGGTCCATGCCCGCCTCGTAATATTTGAGTTTGGGGCGTCCGGCGACGATGCGGTCGACGGCCACATCCAGCGGGGCGCGGAAGTAAAACGTAATGTCGGGGATGGGCGCAAAGCTGTAGAGATTCCGCAGCCAGTGCGGCGAGCAACCGCGGGCTGCATCTCGCGCGAAAGCGGTATAGATGTAGCGATCCGCCAGCACCAGATATCCTCCATGAAGCAAGGGCATGATCTGGCGTTCGCAGCGATCGGCAAAGTCGGCCGCGTGCAGAAGAGAAAACGTGGTGGGAGTCAGCAGCCGCCGCTGCTTCCCCCGGCGCGTCGCGGACTTTACCAGCGGCGACGAATTCCACTCCGTGAAATGAATGCGGTACCCGCGAATCTCCAGCCAGCGCTTCAACAGGTAGAGCTGGGTGCTCTTGCCGGAGCCGTCGATTCCCTCCACAACGATCAGCGCGCCCGGATACTCGCGCTTGGGCGCGGGTACATTCTCAGGAACGGGTTGCGCGGCATCCAGAATTTCGGGAGGTACGGTCGCCATTGGGGTGAGCCACAAGCTCGGTTTCATGATACTTCGGAACGTCGCGCAGGATCAAAAAAAAGCGCGGCTTGTAAGCGATTTAACAGACAGGTCGCACAGCGGCATTGCACAGTAGACGTTCCTTCGGCACAGAGCCGAACGCATCCCCGGCGCCGAGCGGCGCTCAAACGCGCTATCCTCGAATTGTCGTGCCAGGCGTCGATTCGACAGGAGGTCTCGCAGCCGATGGCGACAAACTTCAGCAAGGAACTTGCCGTGAAGCCCGGGCAAAAGGTGAAGCTCGCGAAGTATGACCCCCGCGACACTCTGGGATGGAAAAAAGACCACGCAATGAAGGTGAGCCTCGATAAAGCGCTCAAAAAGATCGATGACCTGCAGTACGTCCTCTACGCCGAGCACAAGCGCGCCGTGCTGATCGTATTGCAGGGGCTCGACGCCGCGGGAAAAGACGGCACGATCCGCCACGTCATGTCCGGCATCAACCCCCAGGGCTGCCCGGTGACCTCGTTCAAAGCACCGTCACCCGAAGAAGCCGCGCACGATTTCCTCTGGCGCGTGCATAAAGCCGTGCCGGTATTCGGCGATCTCGGCATCTTCAACCGCTCGCACTACGAAGACGTCTTGATTGTGAGGGTGCACAATCTGGTCCCCAGGGAAATCTGGTCACAGCGTTACGAGCAGATCAATCGCTTCGAGAAAATCCTGCACGAAAACAACGTGAAGATCCTGAAGTTTTTCTTGCACATCAGCAAAGAGGAACAGAAAAAACGCCTGCTGGAGCGCGTGGACGACCCTAACAAACGATGGAAAGTCTCCCAGGCCGACTTCAACGAAAGACTGTTTTGGGATGCCTATCAGAAAGCCTACGAGGAGGCCCTCACCAGGTGCTGCACGCCCGAAGCGCCCTGGTACATCATTCCCGCGGACAAAAAGTGGTTCCGGAACCTGGCCATTTCGCACATCATCGCCGAGACGCTCGAGAAAATGGATCTGAAATTCCCCGAGCCGTCGATCGACTTGAAAAAATTGAAGATCCGGTAAAAGGCAGATGAGTGCCCCTGCACCAGCAAAGCAAAAGGGCACTCAACCCACGGTCTAAGCCATCATCTGACGGCCGGCAAATCGAATACTGCGCGCCTTCTCGCTTGCCTCGCGGGAAGGGGACTTCACCGCCACCGGACCCAGCTGCCGCCGTTCGGAGCTTTCTGTGACAGGCCGGAACGCGAGTCCTTCGGCGTCTTCCGCACCAGCCTTCAGAAGACCCGCGGCGCGCCGCGCCAGCTCCACTCGGTTATCCACGCCAAACTTGTTCAACAGCGAAGAGATGTGGAATTTTACCGTGCGTACCGTGATGTTGAGCTTCGAGGCGATTTCCTTGTTGGCCCGGTTGCGGATCACCGACAGCAGTATCTCGCTTTGACGCGGGCTCAGCGTCGCGGGGCGGGACACCGCGCGGCCCTCCTCCAGAAGTTCCTTCGCGCGCGACAGAAACCGGCCCACGATTGGCCCTTCGGCCGGCACCAGCACCACAAAATCCTCCGGTTCGTGACCGCGGACCAGGCACTGCATCGCTAACTGGCCGGCGATGCGTTCGATCGTGCTATTGGGATCGTCGTTCGATTCCGCCTGGAATTTTGCAACCCCCGTCGATTTTTCGCAGAACACAAAAGACGGGGAACCGCTCACCGGGTTCTTCCCTTCCACATCGACAGAGTTCTGCGGCAGGCGCACTTTCTTCACCAGAAACTCTCCCCCAGTTGCCGAAGATGGCTTCGGCAAACTCTTTTGGATTGATACTTCGACTTCCCAAGCGAATTGGGTGCTGCCGAAAAAAAGAAAAACTTAACCGGGGGGACTTGCCTGCTTCGTCCACGAACCCGAAAAATCCATGCTGCTGCAACGAGTTCCCGCAGTCGCAGTTGAATTGCCAAAGCCCGTGTAGATTTCAACTGGCTCAAATTGAGACGGATACTAGTCCTGGACCCTACACGAAACAATGTACCGCCGGTAGAAAATGCCCGAATCCGGAAATTTCTGCGCGCGGTTTCGTGTCGCTCTAATGAAAACGTTCGAGTTCCGTGGTGCCGTGAAAAGATAGAATGGAGTAATGGGACCTCTAGTACGCATCAAATCGGGCGATCTAATGTGCATGCAGTGCGCACTCCTGCAGGCTCCGGCGTGCCACCCATCGCCAGCCTGAGTCGCACGTCGGCCTCATCGATTATCACGAGACACGTCGCGTATAATGGTCCTAGATGAAAATCCATGCGCGTGCACCGCTGCAAAGAGTGCAAGCCGCATCAACGTCGCAGGTCGGCCCCGGGCGCATCCTCGCCGTCGATTACGGGCGCAAGAAAATCGGATTGGCGCTTTCAGACGACCTTCGCCTGACGGCACAGCCTCTAACGACCCTTATGCGCACGAATCGCGAAAAGGACCTGGCGCGACTCCGCGACGTCTGCCGCAAAAACTCTGTCAGACTGATCCTCGTCGGCCATCCGCTTCACATTACGGGCGAAGCCGGCGAAATGGCGGACGAGGCCGCGCGATTCGCGACCCGGCTGAACAAGAACCTGGGAATTCCCGTGGAACTCATGGACGAGCGGCTTACAACCTGGGAAGCGCGCGAAACAATGGGCGAAAATAGGTCTGCGCGCAATCAGAGACCTGTAGATGAGGTCGCCGCCGCAATTCTGCTGCGCGAGTACCTCGGCAGAGAACAGGGGCAGCACGAGCCCGCGCCCTCTGGCGAGGCGCTCTGAAGATGCGCCGCCTAGGGCTATTGGCGTTGCTGGCCATCGCGGCATTGGGAGCGGGCGCCGGCTGGCTCGAATCGCAAATCAGCCGCCCCTATCGCGGCCACCGGGCGGAGAGGGTGTTCGTGGACATCCCCCGCGGCACGTCGCGATGGGGAATCGCCGGCATACTGCGCAACAACGACGTAATCCGCAACCGCCTCGCCTTTGCGCTGTTCAGCGACTGGCATTTCCGCCGGCCCCTTCAGGCCGGAGAGTATCTATTCGATCACCAGGTCAATTCACGCGAGGTCTTCTGGAAAATCTCGCACGGCCAGATCTTCGTCCACATCGTGACGATTCCCGAAGGCTGGACGATGTTCGACATCGCCAACCAGCTCCAGCATCAGGGCATCTGCCAGACTGACGATTTTCTCGCCGCGGCTCACGATACCTCACTCATCTCCGATCTGGCCCCGCACGCGAAGAGCCTGGAAGGATTCCTCTTCCCTTCCACCTACCAGTTCACGCGCCGCACCACCTGCGAGCAAATCGCCGGTACGATGGTCCGGCATTTTCGAAAGGTCTGGGAGACGCTTCAGGTCCCGAGATTCCCGCAGCTGCCGGGTAGTATGACGCCCAAGGATGCTGTCACCCTCGCCTCTCTCGTGGAGCGCGAAACGCCCAACGCGGACGAGCGTCCGCTTGTGGCCGGCGTGTTCTACAACCGCCTCCGCCATTCGTATCCGCTGCAATGCGACCCGACCGTGCAATACGCCATGCTGCTCGCCGGGCGTGTGGTGTTGGATGTAAAGCCCGCGGATTTGCGCATCGATTCGCCCTACAACACGTACCAGCATCCCGGCCTGCCTCCGGGGCCTATCGCCAATCCCGGAGAAGCATCGCTCCGCGCGGCGCTTTCCCCTGCCACCACGGATTATCTCTATTTTGTCGCCAACGATCAGGGCGGGCACTTTTTCAGCCGCACGCTGGCCGAACATAACAAGAATGTGGCGCGGCTCCGGCATCTTCTCAACGAGGATGCCGCGCGGCCTGACCCTCCATCCCGCAAGGCCGACCAGTGAGGCGACTTTGATTTCCGATCGATCCAGCGAACATTCATCCGCCGGCGCCTCCACAAAAAAAGCGCTGATCCTCGACGTGGCCCGCGAATTGGGCAAGCCGCGAATCACTCCGGCCGAAATCGAGCAGATTCGCCGCAAGCTGATGGCTCAGCTGGGGGAGCGGGGCAAGACGTCGCCTGACTACATCGTGAGCGTGCTCGAAGAAGCGGGAATGCGCGTAGCCATGTCGACGCGCTCGGACACGCAGGGAAAATACGAGGAGGAGTTCAGCGACCTGCTGCATTTCTCTACGCTCGAAGAAGCGGAAATGTGCCTCGTCCGTCTGGATGAGCTTCTGCGAAAATTCCTGCACGACCACGAGCGGGCCGCCGCGGAACGCGTGCGCGAAGTCGCCCGGCTTGGGCGCCGGCGCGCCGAGATGATCGCCCGCAACCACAAGGTGGATGCGCACAAACGCGCCGAGAAGCAGGAAGTCGCGCAATGGTTTGCGGTGTGGCTCGAAACTCCGGACGCTTTTTTCGACTGGCTGGAGGTGCGGAAACAATCGCCCGGCTTCCGGAATCAATTCCCCCCAACGCTCGAAGAAGGAACGGGGTAGTGAACCTCCTCGATATCGAACCGCTCGACCTCGGCCCCGATGTACGCGCCGTCGGCCTCGAATTGGTGGAAGCCGACGAGAACCGCGAACCGGTGCGCGGAGGCGATGCCGCGCGCATCTGGAGCCGCGTGCTTTGGGCCGTCACCGGGAAAGACCCGTGGAGTCTCGATTTTTTCAGCCACATCGACCGCGTCAAGGAATATTGCGAGCACCATAAGCTGCCATACCGCGAGGCCAGCCAGCGGTGCATCGTGATTCCGGCCCCGGAAATCCCCCTGCTGGAAGCGCTGCTCGATCGCTTTCAGGGCGAGACGTTCGGCGCCCGCGCCGGAGGCCCGCTGGAAGGCGGCGATCCTGACCTCGAATCCGATCTCGCGCGACGCGGTGTAGACGCCTACCACAAAGCGTTCCCGAATTATTTCCTGTGCGCCGTCTGCAGCTTTGAGGATGGCTCGCTCGTCTTGCTGAGCGAGAAACTGTGGGCCAGCGAGGTCATCCGCCGCGTGCGTCCGGTGCTGGAGGGGCTGGACGTGGAAGTGCGCCTTCCCACTTGACTACCGGCGCCGAAACGGGAAAGGCGGCGCCTCGTAACGTAAGAAGCGCCACCGGGAGATTCCCGCCTGAGTGGTCGTTAGAACTCGAACTTCAGCGCGAACTGCAATTCCCTCGGATCCTGTGCGCTCGTGACCACCCCGAAGGTCGGCGATGTTTGCACGCCGGCGCTGTTGAACGTGGCGATACGTCCCGGAACGTTGAAGTTCGGATGATTAAAGAAATTGTAGGTGAGAACGCCCCCGTGTTGAACCATTGCGCAGCTGTGTGGGGACCGTTATCGGGATTTCCGGTTACGTTAGGGCGCTCCGAGTTCACCGTCCCGCTCACAAGCCCTACGTCCGCCGGTTCGTTCCCTGCCGTGGTCGAGAGGTTCACGGTAAACGGAGCACCGCTCTGCGCCAGGAACAGCCCGCTCGCTCGCCAGCCCCCGAGAGCTATGCGCATGAGGCCCGTGGAATTTCTTGCAACAGGAAGATCGTAAACGGCATTCGCCGTGAACCGGTTCCGGTGATCGAAAGAAGACGGGCCGCTCTCCAACTGGGGTGCATAGGAGTTCTGCGGCAGATTGTATTCGTTGTTGGTCGTGCCGGTGTCGGACGCATCATCCAGCGATTTCGACCACGTGTAGGTGGTCTCGAAAGACAGGTCGTGCGTAAAGCGCCGGTTCGCCTTCACCGTCAGCCCATTGAACGTCGCCCAGCCATTCCACCGAATGGTGTTGAATGCCGCCAGTTGGGGATACGGGCGCCGTGACTGCGCGGAGCTCGTCGTTCCCGCCGCCGGCAGCACCGGCATGTTGAGCACTGTCGAACTGTCCGCGTGAATGGTGCGTGATCCCACATACTCCACTTCAACGGTCGTATTGCTCGTGATAGCCTTCTGGACGCTCAGGTTATAAACCTCGTTGTACTCGACGCGGAAAGAATGATTCACGCTGTTCGCGCCAATCGTGCCGGGCACCTTGTAATTGGTCGACGAGAGAATATTTTCCGTCGAAAAATTGGGGTTGAACGCGGCCGGGGCAGTAACAGTCTCAGTAAAGAAGAAAGGCATATTCTCCGCGAGATTCTGAAGAATGCTGTAGGAGGCTTGGTTCGTAAAGACTCCAAAACCTGCCCGCACCACCATCCCATTCTGTCCGGGAACTTGCCACGCCAATCCCAGCCGCGGTGAAAACCTCACATTCCTGGGAGTGAGCAAACTATTGTTCCACCCGACCGTCGCCGCAGAAATGATGGGAATGGGACTCAACGCCGCATTCACCGCCGCTGTGCCGGTCAAGCCGGCGGGATTGCCCGCGATCACAAACGCAGGTCCCCCCGGTGCATTCAAATCGATATTGGAAGTTTGATTCTGACCGGCGACAAGATTGGCGTTGTACTCGTAACGAACCCCAAGGTTCAGCACCAGGCTCGGTTTGATGCGCCAGTCGTCCTGCACGTAGAAGTGGGCCCAGTTAGTCGTTGCATTTTCCGCGCCCTCTCCCAATCCCACTTGTGCGGACGCCGGATCGCCTTTCAGGAAATCGCCCAGGGGCGTCCCGGTATACGCGCCGCTATAGGTATAGATGCCGCGCGCGTTGTTCGGAAAGCGCGGATTGAAGCTCAGATGAAAGAAGTACCCGCCGAACTGGATGGTGTGTGCATTTTTGTGCAGCATCACGTTGTCCACCAGTTCGAAATCACGGTCCACCCGGGAAGTGAATCCGGCCGGTGAACCGAGCGTGGTGAATTCATTGCTCAGGTTGATCTGCGGATAGCCCAGATCGGCCGGATTCGTCGTGGTCCCCTTCAGTCCGTACGTTGCCGCGAAGGGATTGCCCACATTGGGATCGCCCTGTCCTCCGGAGACCTTCATCCAACCGAACCGGAACTCGTTCAAAAGATTTGCCGAGAAGGTGTGCGTCTCGCCGATAGTCAGGTCGACGGTGTGGGTGTTCAGAGTGCGCCCAAACGCCGGAAGCTGTGCCTCGTTCAGAATGGTCGATCCGTAGGGGTCGAGTTCGTGCGCGTCGAAGATGGCCGCGCGCGCGAACACGTAATCCGAGGACGAAACACGCTGGTCCAGCCTCACGTTGTACTGATTCGAATCGAAGCTCTGTTCGCTCTCCTCCAATAGATTGTTGCTGGTGCCGGGCAGGTTCGGCAGCGGAACAAGAGCTGGATTCAGCAACGCCACGGCAGCCGGATCGAAAGCGCCCGTCACGGGCGTGGTTCCGATTGCACCCGCGCGCTGTGCCGCTGTCGGCACCGTGAAAAGATGGGCCAGGTCCTGACGGAGCCTCTGGCCGTCGTAGTTTACAAAGAAGAAGGTACGGTCCTTGACGATCGGCCCCCCCAGCGCGCCGCCGAACTGGTTCTCCTTATAGGCGGGCACCGGCTCGTTCTTCAGAGCAAAATAATTCTCGGCGTCCACTGCATCGTTTCGCAGAAATTCGTAGGCGCTTCCGTGATAACTGTTCGTCCCCGATTTCGTGACCACGTTGATTACTGCGCCGGACTTTCCGCCAAACTCCGCCTCGTAGTTTGTCTTGTTGATGATGAATTCCTGGGTGGCGTCGGGAGAAGGATTGAGGACCACGTTGTTATAATACTCGTCGGTGATATTGGTCCCATCCACGAGAAAAAGATTGTGGCCGGCCCTTTGCCCCAGTACGTTGATCAGCGACCCGGTCTGCTGCAAGGAATCCCCGCGTGTGCCGCCCGGCGGATTTACGACGCCTTCGCTCAGCAGGGTCAGTTGCAGAAACTGCCGGTTCTTTAGCGGCAAATCCACCACTTCGTTATTCTCGACTACGTCCTTAATGGAAACCGACTGGGTCTCCAGCTGTTCCGGACCCGCTTCGACGGCAACGGTTTCCGTCGTGCTTCCCACCTGAAGCGAGAAATCCTGCTGCACATGGTCGTTCACGTGAAGGGCGACATTCTGTTGGGAAGCTTGTTTGAAACCCGGAGCTTCGGCCGTGATCGTGTACTCGCCGAGGGGGAGTTGCGGTAGGGAATATTCACCGGCATCGTTCGTCACTGCGGTTTGCTTGGCCTGTGTCGCCACCTGCAACGCAGTAACGGTCGCTCCGCGAATGATAGCGCCGCTCGAGTCGGTTACTTTGCCGCTGATGTCGGCCGTATTCATCTGCCCGAACGCGGCAGTCGCCAGAAAAAAGACGGCGAGCCACGCGGCGACCAGAGTTGTCATCCGCACAGATATCTTCAGAAGTTGTCTCATGTATTCTCCCTCGCGCAGCCTCGCTGGCGATTTGTCCATTTCAATGGACCGCAGATTCCGGTGTTGCTTGTTGTGAGACAGATTCCCAGTGTTCCGCATGCGGCTTATTGAATCGGTAAGCAACACTGAATCCCCCACGACGATGTGCGGTAGCCTACATCAGGGTCGAATTGCGTTGCTGTAAGGAGGTTGTAAAAACTAGCGGGGCTGTGACAGGAATCTGGAGCGGAACAAGGGAACACCGCGTGAAGGAAGCGGGTTTAACTTTGCTCGCGGGAGTACGCCGGCGTAACTGCCTTATTATACTGGGCTTCCGTGAAGCTTCCTACATTGTCAGCGCAGGGCAGGTGCAGAGTAAACGTGCTCCCTTTGCCCGGCGCGCTCTTTACGGTGATCTCACCATGCATCGCTTCTGCAATGCTCTTTGCCAAGGGCAGGCCCAAACCCGTGCCGTGAATCTGCGCCGCCGCCACCGACGTACTTCTGTAGAAAGGCTCGAAAATGTGGGGTAAGTCCGCGGAGTCGATGCCGATCCCGCGATCGGACACGCTGATCTGCACTTCCCTTCCGCGAGTGCTGTGATCGCTCAGGCGAGCCTGGATGCCGATCCACGGCTGCCCGTTTCCATACTTCAGGGCATTGGTGATCAGATTCTGCAGGCACTGCGACAGCGCCGTCAGATCACCCGCCACTTGCGGAAGGTTCGGCGCAATGTCCTGCTCCACCGTAACCTGAGCCGTGCGAATCAGGCCCTCCGTATTGCCGAGCGCCGCGTCGATAATTTGGCTCACCGGAAGCGGACGGGAATCATACCGCTGATGGCCGTCGCGCGTGGCCGCGAACAGCAGTATCTGCTCCACGAGTCCGGAGAGCTGCCGCGCATGGTTCCCGATCACCGAACCGTACTGCGCCAGTTGCTGCTTTCCGTCCACCACCCCATGCGCGATGTTGTCGGCCGCGGAGCTGATCACCGTAAGCGGCGTCCGCAATTCGTGGGAAATCGTGGTGACAAAATTCATCTGTAACTTGGCAAGCCGCTGGGCTCGGTAGCTCGTAACGATCAGCATCGCCATGCTCAGCACCAGCAGGAACAGCACACCAAAGCTGATCGCCAGATCCCTCCTCCGCAACTCCGCTCCGAACGCGCCGAGCGGCCCTCCCCTGCGGTGCTTCACGATCAACTGCCAGTCCTGATCGGCGGGAACCTCCGCGAGCAGCGGGAACCAGGAAACGCCCACGGCCGCGGCCGGCCCGCGATTCACCGACGGCTTGTGGAACACGTGCACGGGAGACCCCAGCGCCGGATCGGAGACGCGGCCGAACAAATCCATGTTCCCGTCCGCGTCGCCCACCTGCTTCGCCCCGAAGCCGGAGTCCGAGGAATACAGCACGCGTCCAGGCTTATCTCCGGCCACCACCGCAATCTGAAAATCCAGGCCGTCCGTGCCCTGGAAATAGCGCTGCGCCAGGTCCGGTAGAACCCGCGCCCGTATCACGTCGTCGTTCAGCTCGAGCACAATCCATTCCACCGACTCGCCTTTACCGATCGATCCTCCGGGGGAGTCTTTGCCCGGGAACAGCGGATGCAGAAGCGCGGGTATGCCCGGCTCGAAACGCCAGCCGATCAATGGCCCTCCGGCATAGAACCCCTCCACAAATTGCGGAGGCGAAGGCGAAAGAGGCTTCTTCGTCGGACTCAGATCGGCAGGGTACGTCGACAACGCAGCTTGCAGCTTCTCCTGCAATCCCGCTAGTTCGGTTGGCTGGCTCGCCGATTCGAGCCGTTTCGTTCCCGCATCGTAGTGCAGCACCGCCCCGTGAGGAATTTTCCCGGACGGCAGAATATAGAAGTCCGAAACCAGGTCCGGATACGCAGCCCCGGCCTTCCATTCCGTAAACGAGCGCGCCAGCTCCTGGATATCGGGGGGCGGATTGCCGTCCGGATCGATCCCGAGATTCAGGCACACCTGCGAAAACACGCGGAAAAAATCCAGGTGCCAGTTGACCATCGACATCTGTAAGCTGTCCGCCAGCCGCAGGCTGGTGGCGTCGCTCACTTGGTTGCTCCAGTTGTACTGCAGCACACCCAGCACGATCACGATCACCGCGGCCGGAACCACCACAGCCGCCGACAGCGCCCGTTCTTTGAAGGGTACTTTCACGCCGCTCCCGTTTGCGCGTTCACCCAAAACGACCCTTTATATATACGCCCGAACGCGCAGGCAGCCAAACAAGAGTTCAGGCCGCAGATGTTCCCTATTAACCCCGTTACGGATTGCGCAATGCGCGCGAGTGTGAACCGCCCAAGAGAACGAACTATACGTGGGTTCGCTACGACGGTTTGAATTTATATCCGAGGCCCTGCACCGTGAGGATCAGCCGGGGCTGCTTCGGGTCGGACTCGAGTTTCTGGCGCAAGCTCGCCACATGCACATCCACGGTGCGCGTAAACGTATCCGCGCTGTAGCCCCACACTTCTCTCAGAAGCTCATCGCGCGAGAGCGTAGTCCCGGCATGTTCGATAAAGTAGCGCAGCAATTGAAACTCGCGGGCCGAAAGATTCACGGGCTTGCCGTCCCTCGTGGCCTCGGTTCCCCGAAGATCGACGCGTACCGAACCAAACTGGTGCGCGCCGGCCTGCGCGGCCGCCGGCCGGTTGGGCGCGCGCCGCAGGAGCGCTTCCACGCGGGCCATCAACTCCTGCATGTCGAAAGGCTTGGTCACGTAATCGTCGGCGCCGATCTTCAAACCGCTCACCTTATCCGACGTGTGCCCCCGCGCGGTCAGCATGAGTATCGGAGTGATCAGGCCGGCATCACGAATATCGCGGCAGACCGTAAATCCGTCCCGGCGGGGCAGCATGATGTCCAGGATGATCAGGTCGAACGGCAGCCGGGCAGCCTTTTCAAAGGCCTCGTCGCCGTTGGTAGCGTATTCCACCACGTAGCCTTCATTGCGCAGGCGGTCGCCCACCGTCATGCGCAGCGCCTCTTCGTCTTCCACCAGAAGTATGTTGTCGTGCATGGGGAACTTTCAGACGAACCTATCTTGGCCCCGGTTGCATCGGCGCTTCAAGGAAATACGGCGGGAGGAACAGAGCCAGCATTCGGATGATGCGATCTGGAGCAACGAAGATGCCGAGCCTTCTTCGTGATTGGTCAGAAATAAAAAGGGCGCCGCATTTTGCGGCGCCCTCTCTGCACTTCGGTTGTGACGCGGGGAATCCCTCGCGCCGGGTTTCTTACGGCAAGTAGTAGCGAAACGAGGTGAACACCATGTTCTCGTTCGACTTCGGCTCGCCGCTGGTGCCGGTACCTGTGGCAGCACCGACTCCGCTAAAGGCCTGGCGGACGTAGCTCGAATACTGCATGCCGAATTGAACTCGTCCCCTCGGGCCGTTATAGAAGCGATACCAGAATCCCGCCGTTCCTTCGACCACCCGGCGGATATCCCCCGTGCAGTTTCCGAGAGGACCAGGAATGAAACCGGTCGAGCCGCCCACGCCGCTGGGAACTCCGAGGTTCGTGCTGGTGGAGGGTCCGGTGACCGGCAAAGTCTCCGTCCAGCAACCTGCGTTGCTGAACCCAAGCGCGCCGTAACCTTCGTTCGGGGTCGCTCCCGACTTGATGTATTCGGCGCGGTTTGTGAATTCTCCGCCGACGTTCAGGTAGATATCGAGCTTGGGAGTCGGATGGAATTGCAGCGTTCCGAGGGCTTGATAGTTGCGCAGCAGAGCCAGCGTCCCATTCGGGCGGGTGGTCGAGTCAGGCAAACCGCCAGAGCCGTAACGCCCGGTGCCATCGCCGCCGAAGAAGTGGATGCCGAGATCGACCTTCTTCGCCAGAAGTGCCCAGCGAGCGTTGGCGCCGCCGCCACCGCCAACTCGGGCGTCATTCGTAGCGCCCTGCGCGGAGGTGATCGAGGTGCAACCCGCAGGCGGTGTCGTGCCCGTTATGGGTATGCACGGGAAGATCCGGTCGTGGAACGAAGCCAGCACGCCAAACACTTCGTAGTGGCCGAAGCCCGGTTCCCAGACGGCCTTCACGACGAAGTCGGGAGCCAGGTTGTAAGCGTAGCTGCCGAGCGGGTTGTCGAGGCCGCCGCTGGTGCCGAAGGCGCCGAGAAGGAAGTTATTGAACGTAGGATTCAGGTTGACCGTGGTAGTCGTGGTGCAACCGGCGTTGGTGCACAGATTCGTGGCGGCGGCTTGAGCCGTCGCGTTACCGTGAACCGTCACCGTGGCCTGCGCTTCTTCCACCGCGGCGCCCAGCCAGAACTTGTTGCCGAAGTTCTTGGTTAGGCGGAAGCCATATTGCCGCGCCCAGCTGAAGCCCGTGTGGTATTGCGCGTCGATGGTCAGAGGCAGGTTCTCGGTGCGGTTATCCATGCCGTGGCTGGTTTCGGTGATCAAGCTCCACTGTTGGCCGCCCGTAACAGTGAATCCGTTATCGAACGCCGCCTGAGCCCAGAACTGCCGCTGCCGCAGGGTATAGCTGTTGCTCTGGTTGGGGTTCGATGTGGAACCGGCGGAGAGAAAGTCCATTTCGTAATAGCCGCCGATCTTCACGCCGCTGAGTCTGCCCTCTGCCAGCATGCTGATGCGCGACTGCCGCCCGCTGGCGCTGAATTCAGAAATGTGAGCCTGCGAGGCGCCATCGAAGGGAGCGGTGCTGCTATAGCTAGGCGTGTTGATGTCCGCACCCAGGGCCTTCTGGTGCCACACCGTTTCTGCTGCCATGAAGCCGCCGGGCGTGATCGTGATGCCCTTGAAACGAAGCGACTGGGGCTGGTCGTCCGCCGGCTTTTGCGCGCCGGCGGGAGAGTTCGAGGCCACCGGAGCGTTGGAAATCGGATTCGGAGTCAGCGCGGGAGATGACGGCGAAAATGGAGTCGCCGCCGGCGCCGCCGCAATACTGGCATTCGCCGGGGCCGAACTTGAAATCTTCAGCTGGCTCTGAAGTGCTTGCATCTGCTGCTGCTGTTCCTTGAGCGCCTCGCTCTGCACTTGAATCTGCTTGGATTGTGCTTCGATCAGATCCCGAAGTTCCTGGAGCTCGCTTTCCATATTCGATTCCGCTGGCTTCGTGGGAGAATCGCTCTTTGACGCGGCCGCCGGCTCGCTCGATGTGTTCGCGGCCGAAGCACCGCTTGTGGCCGCTGCGGTCGTCGCGGCCTTGTCTCCCGCCCCTGCGGGACGGGCTAGGGCCGGAGATACGACGAAGCCCAGGACCATCGCTCCTACTACGATTGCTCGCATTCATTCCTCCTTGAGATTAGCTCTGCCTATTTCCGTCTTTGCTTCCACTTGGACTTCACACACTCCCGGCAGGAGCTGGTGGTCGACTGAGGCTAACTTCTCTCGTCGAAAGTTACACTCCAGTACTAGCTCGGGAAACTACCTCCGCTTTAGGTCGCAAGAACGTGTTTGGGATGATCGACGATCTGATTCCGCCACGATCCACCCGGGGCATGCGAATCAGAGCAGGCAAAGTAATCCATGCCTCTTGAACCACCTGTGACTGTAATGTTAATTCTGCGTGACTAGCGGAAATTTGCCGCGGGCAATCGGGCAGCGCCAAACAAGAGGCGGGTAGATCGACGGTAAAGGATCAGTTTCCGCCACCCACCGTCACGGGGTCTTTGCTCTCTGCTCCTGGTGCCATGGAGGGAAGGATTTTTCGGACTGGCCGGATGCTGAAGAACCGCTCCCGGCAAGGATCGCAACGGTAAGCAGGGAAGCGCAGGAAGCGCTTGGCCAACATCATCGTCCCATCCTCCACGCGGTCGCGCGAAATACGCTCGAGATCGAAATTTCCGCATCGTGGGCAGTGGGCGAAACAGGAAAAGCTCAGCGCGACCCGCCAGGAATAGAACCTTCGGTCGCACGTATGACACCGCCACGGACGGCACCCCGCGAGCGTGAACACAAAATCCATCATTCCGGAACGATGCGAGCGGAAGCAATCAGCGCTGCGGCACTGCGGACAGATCATAAACCACTCTCCCTGGCGATGGGCGACAGCATAACCAAAAGCGCTGCTGTCGGCAACGCCTGAGACAGGCCCTGTTGCCATGGTGCCCGAACGGAACGTCTTGGCTACCATCACTGCCCAAAAAATAGTTCGAATGCGGCAGACGATAGACAACTCGCGCGGCCTCGGCCATAATCCAATTTAACGGCCGTGCATCTCTGAGGGAGGCTCGCATGAGTTTGACTCCGAATCCGAATATTCCCGCTGAACCCCAAATCGTGGAAACGTCCTCCTTGCCACGCTGGGTTCTTCTGCTTTTCGTGGTCGCGTTCGCGCTGGTCGGATATCTGTTTTACACCAACTATAACGACCGCCAGTCTGCCCGCGCCGCTCTGGACGCCGCCGACAAAAAGGCCCAGGCGGTTGACGCGGAATTCGCCAAGACCAATGCGCGCATCGCCGAATTGCAGGCCAAGCTGGACGTGACCAGCCAGAAGCTCGGGCTTACCCAGGACGAACTCGCCCGCGCCCGCGGCCTCGCGCAATCCATCAAGAAGGACCAGCTGCAAAGCGACGAGCAGCTTCGCCAGCAGATCGGCGCCGTGCAGGCCGATACCACCACGAAGTTCGGACAAGTGACCACCGAAATCAGCACCACCAAGAGCGACGTGGCCGCCACGAAGGCCGATCTCGAATCGACCAAGAGCAAGCTGCAAAGCACCGTAGGCGACCTGGGCGTGCAGAGCGGCCTGATTGCCCGGAATCATGACGAGGTGGAAGAGCTCAAGCGGCTAGGAGAACGCGACATCTTCGAGTTTTCTCTGAAGAAGGAAAAGACGCCGCAGCACGTCGGCCCGATCCAGGTGCTTCTCCGCAAGACCGACACGAAACACTACAAGTACACCGTGGACGTTGTGGCGGACGACAAGAACATCGAAAAGAAGGACAAGACGGTCGGCGAGCCGATCCAGTTCTACGTGCGCGGCGCGCGCGCGCCTTACGAAATCGTCGTCTTCGATCTGGGCAAGGATCAGGCCAAGGGCTATTTGAGTACTCCCAAATCCGCCAGCGCGGCTCCGCCTGCGGGAAAAACAAACACGCCGGGGAATTAAAGCCTAAGCAGCACCCTTGAACAGCGGGTAGCTCGAAGCGTTGGATACACAGCTGAACGGCCTTCGCCTCGCCTCTGCCTTTCGGTGTCATCCTGAGCCCATACGCGCGAAGAGCGGATTGGTCAGGGACCTGCTTCTTCTTTCGCTCTAGGGCATTCCGGCCAGTCGAAGCTTCGGCGCGCCAGGGCGTCGCCCCGCCGGGAACGCCAATCTACCGATTGGCGCTGTGTCTCACCGTTGCGCCACGCTCCGCGTTGCCTTTCGCGGTTACTCTGAGATGACGACGTCTGAACCGCGGCTCGCGCCGCACGAGGCTGGCCCTCGAAGCGCTTAGATGCCCAGCTGAGCGGCCTTCGCTTCGGAAAGCGACGGGTTGCCAGTCAGTGCCGCCATGCCGGCGTTCCGCCATCAGGGCCACCAACTCCCCAAACGAAGTCTTCGGCTTCCATCCGAGCCCTTTCGCGGCTTTTCGAATATTAGACAAGTCCAACACGCGCAGGGGTGTTCCATCCCGAAGTCACGCGAGCAGTTTCGGCAGCCGGCGTGCATGATTCACGGTGGCACAGGCAGGCGCCTTGCGTGAACGGCGGTATTTCTCGCCCGGCAATGAAGTGGAATAGACGGGAATCGCACTGCATGACAGCTACGACTGCAATCCTTCACGACATTTCCGATACCGCCCGGTGGGCGGCCGTGTTTCGCGCCGGCGAGACCGAGCGGCCGGACGCCCTGTTCCGCGATCCCTTCGCCACCCGGCTGGCCGGTCCGCGCGGTTTCGAAATTGCCGGGGCGCTTTCCAACGAAACGCACGCGACCTCCTGGGTCATACGGACATATCTTTTCGATCAGCTGATCGCACGCGAAATCCAGGCGGGCGCGGACGTGGTGGTGAACCTCGGCGCGGGTTTGGACGCCCGTCCCTACCGCATGGAACTGCCTTCGTCTCTTCAATGGATTGAAGCCGATGGGTCAGAAATCCTGCGCTACAAGGACGACGTGCTGAGGGGCGAAAGACCCCGCTGCCGCCTGGAACGCGTCGCTCTCGATCTACGCGATCGCGACAGCCGATCCGCTTTCTTTCGGGACCTCAACCTGCGCGGCAATAAAATTTTGGTCGTATGCGAGGGAGTGTTGATTTATTTCCAGCCGGGGGAAGCCGCCGCGCTGGCCGGCGAGTTGGCCGGGCACAGCTATTTCGAGCGCTGGATTCTCGAGGTCGTCTCTCCGGCAGTGCTGGATAACATGAACCGCACGGCCGGGGCGGACGCGAACGCGGTGGGCATTTCCTTCCAGTTCGGGCCGCCCGAGGGACCCGCCTTTTTCGGACCCCATGGCTGGAGCCTCGTCGAAGGGCACAGCGTGCTGAAAACGGCGATCCGCCTCAGCCGCACTCCCCTGCCCGCCCACGCGCATCAACTGATGCCCGACGTGCCCGCGGACGGCCAGAATTCCATTCCCTGGGTGGGAGTCTGTCTGTTCAATTCTCGGAAGGGGATTCCCGCTCCCCGATCTGATAGCCCACGCCCCGGATTGTCCTGATCAGGGGACGGTCGAATCCCGCATCCACCTTCTTGCGAAGATAATTGATGTAGACCGCCACCAGATTGGTCGGCTTGTCCGCTTCCAGTTCCCAGGCCTTTCTTGTAATCAGCTCGCGGGGAACCGGCTGGAACGACCGCTCCATCAGAAATTCCAAAAGCTCGAATTCCATCTGCGTCAGGTCGATGCGATGCCGCCCCCGTTGCACGGTGCGGGCGATGCGGTCCAGAACCAGGTCCTCCACCTTCAACTGGGCTTCGGCCGGGCTCGAGCGGCGCCGCAGCAGCGCACGGATGCGCGCGTTCAGCTCCGCGTAGGAAAATGGTTTTGCCAGATAGTCGTCGGCCCCGGCATCGAGACCCTTCACGCAATCGGTGGGTGAACCGGCAGGCGCCAGCACCAGAATGGCGAGGTCTGCCTTTTTCGCCCGCGCCTGCCGCAACGCGTGCAGCCCGGATTCATCCGGGAGGCTCAGGTCCAGAACCATCACCTCGAAGGTTTCTGTCTCCAGCAGGCGTTCGGCATCGGGCCCGCTCCCGACCAGGAGGACTTCGAAACCCTCCTCGATCAGCCGGTCGCGCAAAAACTCCGCCAGCATCGGATCTTCTTCTACAACCAGCACGCGCATGAAGCGTGTCCTCCTGTACGAAAAACAACGTACGTCCGTACGTACTATAACGCATACTTACAATTCCAACCGAACTCTGTGTCCGCCGTCACCTTTCCAAAACCATTTCTTTGTCCGTGTTTATACATAAGCCAATTCGAATCATTTTCGGTGAATACGCAGGTAGTAATCCGAAAGATTCTAATCCACACTCGGCTTCTGCATCGGTCCGCTGATTGCTTCCGCCAGTGCAGCATGGGCAATATTTGCCCTGCAGGCCATTAATTAGAATCGAGTTATTGTATTTTTCTAACATTTTGTTGACTGGGGGATCGTGCATTCATGTCCGCACACGCATCCGTAGTTTCACCGATTCCACCGCGCCTGCTGGTCGCGAGCAACAATCCGGCGTTCCGCAGCCGGTTTCTGGGGCCGGATCGCGTGGAGGGGAGCGTCGAAGAAGCCTTCAGCGGCGCGCATGCCCTGTCGAAATTGAACTCCCTGGCGTTCGATTCTTTGATTCTCGACCGGCACCTGCCCGATTTGAACGTGCAGGAGGTCGCCGAACTGGTGCGCCGGCGTTTCCCGCAGGTCAAGGTCACCATCCTAGCTTCTTCCGAGGAAAAGATCGCGCTGGAGCCGGTGCCGACGCCCGCCCCCGCGGCTCCCTCTGCAGCTGCACCACTCCATCACTCCGATATTCCGCAGGTACCTGAAAAAGAACCGCTTCCGTCCATGGTCGGCAAAGGCCGCTCCATGCAGCACATCTACCAGCTGGCGCGGCTGGTGGCGGCCCGCGACACTACCGTGCTCATCACCGGCGAGACCGGCACCGGAAAAGAGCTCGTTGCGCGCGGCATTCACGAGATCAGCCGGCGTTCGACGAATCCTTTTGTGGTGGTGAACTGCGCGGCCATTCCCGAAGCCCTGCTCGAAGCTGAGTTGTTCGGGCACGCGCGCGGCGCGTTCACCGGCGCGGTCCAGTCGCGCGTCGGGCGCATTCACAACGCCCACGGCGGAACCCTGTTTCTCGATGAGATCGGCGACCTTCCGCTGACCATGCAGGCCAAGCTGCTGCGCTTTCTGCAGGATGGCGAAGTGCAAAGGCTGGGAAGCTCCGACGTTTTTCGCGTGGACGTGCGGGTGTTGTGCGCCACCAACGTGAACCTGCTCAATCACGTGAAGCAGAAACTCTTCCGCCAGGACCTCTACTACCGCATCGCCGTTTTTCCGATGGAACTGCCGCCGCTTCGCGAGCGCCCGGAGGACATCGGACCGCTCGCCGAGAAGTTTCTGGACAATCTCTGCCGCGAAGCCGGAATTCCGGCCAAGAGGCTTTCGGCCTCGTCCATCGCATTCCTGCGCCAGGCGCAGTGGCCGGGAAACGTTCGCGAGCTGCAGCACTCCGTCGAACGGGCGTTTATCCTGGCTGGGCAGGAATTGCAGCTGCATGTCGAGCACTTCAGTCACACAGCCGACCCGTCGCACTTTAGAACCATCTAATTTTTCGCGCGCTCCCGTGCGCATCGCAGGCGATGCGTCCCTGAACTCTCTCTGTGTTTCCTTCCGGTAACGGGAGAAACACGCGTCAACCGAGCGCCGCTTCGCTCAATGACGTGCAAAAAGCCCTCTCCCTCGGAAATCTCACTTTCCCGGACGAGAACACCACGCAGCTTAGCGATCCCTAACGCGCAGACTGTTCCTTTTTGGCAC